>NZ_LFZV01000001.1:879491-934583 GCF_001183965.1 Bacillus sp. FJAT-27916 | reverse complement strand
TACGCTACGATAGAATCTGAATCACCTCATTTCCGTCCACGTTCATTGCTTCGCACCTCCTTCAATTAAAAGTCGTAAGTCCCGTGCCGTATGCTGAAGATGGCTGTGTTTGGTGATGTGTATTCCGGCGTGACAATCGGCTCGCCTTTATCGTTTAACTATCCTTCACCGGGAATGTAGTCGATAAATTGCCCGTGTCCATCGTGTGCTTGAACGTTTTCCGCAATGAAAATATTGTCATATTTTATATAAAATTGTAATATTGTAAATGAGTTGTTCTCTATAGCTTAACAACGAAGAAAATGATAAAAAGTAGGGAGATAGAATCTAGTGAATCAACCATTAATTAATATTGAACGTAAATTCAGACCCGAAATCGAAGGATTACGCGTTGTCGCGGCATTACTGGTAGCGGTTTATCATATATGGTTTAATCGTGTTTCTGGTGGGGTTGATGTATTCTTTGTAATTTCAGGTTTTCTTATTACTACTTCAATAATTTCCACAATTAATCGAACAGGGGAATTTCGTTTTCGGCCATATGTCACAAAGTTAATGAAAAGATTACTTCCTTCTGTATTTTTTATTCTTGCAATTGTTCTGGTTTTGAGTCAGTTTTTATTACCTAAATCAATTTTAGATAAAACTATACAGGAAGTATTTGCCTCAATGTTTTTTTATCAAAACTGGCAACTAGCTTTTTCGAGCACGGATTATTTAGATTCCACCCAAATGAAAACACCTGTTGAACACTTTTGGGCTTTGTCTATACAAGGACAATTTTATATAATTTGGTTTTTAATATTTACTTTAATTTTATTTTTAATAAAAAAATATAAATTAACTAAAGTTAAAACATTAATAAATACTATTTTAGGAGTATTATTTGTTTCTTCTTTTATATACTCAGTATATTTAACATCTGTCAATCAGCCATGGGCTTATTTCATTACGATGACACGTGTGTGGGAATTTGCTTTAGGTAGTTTGCTCTGTATCAATTTATCGTCAATTAAGGTAAATAAATTTACTGCTGCAGTGGTAGGTTGGCTGGGATTAATCGGTTTAATTTTAACTGGAATAGTTTTCAATGTATCTGAGATGTTTCCAGGGTATATTGCCTTATGGCCAATGACCTGCGCATTATTCATTGTTTTATCTGGAGCACGCGATACAAAATATGGTGTCAAACGCTTTTTAGGTTCAACTGTAATGGTAAGGCTAGGCGGAATTGCTTTTGGAATCTACTTGTGGCATTGGGTATTATTAGAATTCTATCGTTATAATGTCCAAGAAACTCCGGGATTTATCGTTGGAACTCTTATTATCATTTCATCAATTGCCCTTTCGTTTTTGATGACAAAATATATAGAAGAGCCAATTCGAAGCTCAAAGGACAATAAGTTCTCATTTAAGAGATTAGGGATAATGGGCAGTGTAAATGTACTCTTAATTGCATCGCTATTTATTGGGGCATATATAGATCAAAATAGACTGGAAAACAAAATAACGGATAAAAATTATCCCGGAGCGTTAGCTGCGAAAAATCCTGATGGTATACCTGATCAAGAACCAATACCTTCATTTTCTGAAGTCTTTAATGATTTACCACAGGCGCATTTGGATGGCAGTAATCAGGAGTTAGATGACAGCGACTTAAAGATAGGAGAATATGGAAAAACTAAAAATTACGATGCTACAATTGCTCTGATTGGCAGTTCTCATTCAGAACATTGGTTAGGGGCAATATTAGAAGCCACAAAAGATGAAAATTATCGAGTCTTGAGTTTGACTCGTTCAGGTACACGATTTTCAACAGGGTATTCGGATAATGATTTAAAAGGTATCTGGAACAATAATGTTAAAGATTATCTAAAGCATGCAGATGTAGATCTTATCGTTGCACAAGCCACAGCTTCTGATACGTCTAATAATAAAATACAACAACAAATGGTTGGTCAGCTGCAGTCTGTTAAAGATGAATATGGGATTGAAGTATTAGCTATTCGTGATGTTCCTAGATATAGTTTTAATGTATTGGAATCATTAGAAACAGGTGGACTAGAACACACTACAAAAAGAATGAATTCAGAAGATAATCAGAAAGACGAAAGCTTTTGGAGACAATTTGAAAATAAAAATGAATCATTAAATAAAATTGACTTAACTGATTACTTAAGAGTAAATGGAAAATTCCAGCCTGTTATTGGTAATATTATAATTTACCGAGATAATAGACATTTAACGAATACTTATTCTGAAAGTTTCGGGCCTATATTTGATGAAAAAATCAACGAGATACTCAAAGACTAACTATGTTTAAAGGAAATATAGTTAAAGGAAAATTTATTTGAAGTATAATGTGTTGGTTATCTTTTTATCTTGATTTAAAAAATCTAAGTTCTGTGAAAAGAAAAGGCCGAGGCTGAAGTGCACCCCAAAAGTTCAGAGTCAAAATCTGGAGTGACCCCTAAAAGTTAGACATGGTTATTTCATTAGGCAGCTTGGGTAAAATGAGTTCGGTACTGCACCGGACTCATTTTTAATTTTGCCTTCATGCGTTTCGTGTTGTAATAGTTTATGTAATTTTCTAATTCAAATTTAAACTGTTCTATACTTTCAAATTCCTTTAAATAAAGGAATTCAGACTTCATGATGCCAAAGAAATTCTCCATCACGGAATTGTCATAACAATTCCCTTTGCGAGACATACTTTGCACAATGCCTCTTGATTTAAGGGCCTGGCGATACTGTTTCATTTGATAATGCCAACCTTGATCTGAATGTATCAGTAGCTGGTGTTCCTCTGACAAACGATCTATAGCCTTTTCTAACATCTCTGAAACAAGTGAAAAGGTTGGTCTAGAGCCAATTGTGTAGGTAATGATTTCACCATTAAACAAATCTAATACAGGCTATAAATACAGCTTCTCGCCCAATAATTTAAATTCTGTAATATCCGTTACCCACTTCTCATTTGGCGCTTCCGCTGTAAAGTTACGATCCAAAATATTTGGTGCGATTTTACCGACCTTACCTTTATAAGATTTATATTTCTTCATACGAACGACGCATTTTAAACCAAGTTCTTTCATAATGCGTTGAACTTTCTTATGATTCACTTTTCGCCCACGATTCGCCAACCCATCACGAATACGACGATACCCATAACGCCCTTCGTGCTCCCCATAAATCGCTTGAATTTCATCCTTTAACTCGGCATCTGGATCAGGTCGATTCATCTTTTTTACTAAATTGTAATACGTGCTGCGTGGAATGTCCGCGAATGAAACAAGTGCCTTCACCGTGTATTTATGCCTTAATTCATAGATGACCTTTACTTTGTCTTCTTTGGTGATTTTCCCTTGGCTTGAACTAAGGCGTTCAACTTTTTTAAATACCCACTCATTTTCCATACGCAAACGATCAATTTCTGCTTGAAGTGCTTCTGTAGAGCCTTTTACCGGTACTGATTTTGGCTGTATCGTTGAATCTTTTTTCATGGATGGATGCCCCTTTTTCTTTGATTGAAGGGCACTGAATCCTTTTGTTTCAAATTGTTTCTTCCATTCTCGAAGAGAAGTAGGAGATGCTATTTTAAAGATAGCCGCTGTTTCAGTTAAGGACGTACCATTTTCAATCATAAAATTTAGTACGTCTAGTTTAAACTGTGTTGAATAATTTGTATATCGTTTTATAAAAGCTTCTACACCATTGTATTGATATTGTTTAGCCCATTTAAGAATCGCTTTATGATCTATTCCAATTGATTTAGCAATCTCATGGGAACTTTCATTGCCCTCTAAGTAACGTAGTGCTGCCTGTAATTTTTCTTCTGATGTATATTTCGCCATAAAAAACTGCTCCTCCAATTGTTAAATGTGTCTAACAATTGGAGAGCAGTTCATTCGAATATGTGATGCGCGTTTAGTGCCTCAAGAGTATTGGCGCTTAGTCGTTTCCGCAAAATGTGTCACATGAATTCGTAATCGCTGATCGTCATTGCCCGTAGGCCCACCGCCTTCATTTGCTTAAGGACGGTTGAGAGCACTTTATCAATCGAGTAACCTTTTGTGGATTTGCGTTAGAGGCGATGCTCTGAACAGATCGGATAAATCCGTCTGAACAACGAGTGATGCTTTACGTTTGGTCATAAGAAAAAAGCCTCCTTATTCGCCAGTTGACCGGTACATTGACCGTATCAATCCAACGTATAAGAAGGCTTTGTTTCAACGTTTTCCAACGTTTTAGTAGCGTCCCAGGAGAGATTCGAACTCCCGACCGACGGCTTAGAAGGCCGTTGCTCTATCCAGCTGAGCTACTGGGACATGATAAGAAGTATGTAATTCGTTTTTCTTTTTTGTCATCATCGCCTGACGACATTTATTATTATATCTGCTGTCCACCGTTAAGTCAATAACTTTTTTGAAAAAGTTTTTTTAAGTTTTTTCGGTGAAGGAGAGGATGAATCTCCTTCACCTACTATACAACTTTTTTGCGTTTTAGGAAAGGGTTGTTTTTAAATGCCAGCTTGGTAATTTTTCCCCATCCAATGTGTAGAAATCAACGATTGCCTTGTTTCCTTGTTTTTCGAGGATCGCGTATGTTTTGTACCGGCTGCCTTTTGGCAGGCGAATGCTGCCAGGGTTGATAAAGAGGCAGTCATCGATTTTTTCAGCCCCTGCGATGTGGGAGTGACCGAAGCAGACGATCTCTGCGCCCATTTCTTTCGCTTTGAGGCTCAAGTTGAGCAAGGTGGATTTCACATTAAATAGGTGTCCATGTGTAACATAGATAGACCATGTATCTAAGCTGATAACACTATCGGTCGGGAAATCATCACCAAAGTCGCAGTTGCCTTGTACAGCTGCATAAGGCTTAATGACATCATCCTCTTGAGACAGCTCCGAATCGCCGCAGTGGATAAAGATGTCTACATCATCCTTATGGCGGGCATATAGCTCGTGCAGTTCATCATAGAGTCCATGGCTGTCACTGACGATCAATGCTTTCATCCAAGCTTCGCCTCCAATGCTTTTAAGGCATTGGCACGGTGGCTGATTTTGTTCTTCACAGCCGGCTCTAGATTAGCCATGACCGTTTCTTTCTCGGGTACATAGAAGATTGGATCGTAGCCGAAGCCGTACTCACCCTGAGGCTCACGGGCGATATAGCCTTCACATGTTCCTGATACAGTAATGGTGCCGATTTCTGGACCGACCATCGCTATGGCACAATAAAATCTTGCCGTCCGCTTTTCGTCAGGAACGTCCTTCATTTCCTCTAGCACCTTTTCATAGTTTTCCCGGTCATTTTTAGCTGGTCCGGCATAGCGTGCGGAATACACGCCTGGACGGCCGTCCAGAGCGTCAATGATGAGCCCTGAGTCATCAGATAGGACGGTCATATTCATTTGCTCAGAGATCGCTTTCGCCTTCAGGATGGCATTCTCCTCAAAGGTTGTGCCTGTTTCCTCCACATCAATGGCGTCCTCGATATCGAGCAATGTCAGCACCTTGATGCCTTTTGGGGCGAAGAGTGCTTCAAACTCCTTCGCTTTCCCTTTATTCTTCGTTGCGATTAAAACGGTTTTCATAGTCTCTCTCCTCTCAAGATAAGAAAAAGCGCAGAATCTACGCTTTTACTTGATTTTCTCGGCAATCGGCCCTAATGCTTCCTTTTGCGCCGCAAATAATTGATGGATTCCTGCAGTCGCTAAATCAAGCAATTCATTTAATTGGGCACGGGTGAACGTCGCTTCCTCACCAGTTCCCTGTAATTCTACGAATTCCTCCGCTCCGGTCATGATCACATTCATGTCAACGAGTGCACGGGAGTCTTCATGATAGTTTAAGTCAAGAACGGCACCCAGCTCTTCAATGATTCCAACAGAGGTCGCAGCCAGGTATGATTTAAGCGGGAATGAAGCAATTCTGCCTGCTTCCTGCAATTTATGAAGCGCAAGTGCCATGGCAACGAATGCGCCGGTAATAGAAGCTGTGCGTGTTCCTCCGTCCGCCTGGATGACATCACAATCAATCCAGATGGTCTTCTCGCCTAACGCTTCAAGGTCAACAACCGCGCGGAGAGCTCGTCCGATCAGACGCTGGATTTCCATCGTTCTGCCGGTCACCTTCCCTTTTGTTGATTCCCTCATTGTCCGCTGCTCAGTCGCACGCGGAAGCATGGAATACTCAGCTGTGATCCAGCCTTTCCCTTCCCCGCGCATGAATGGCGGAACACGGTCATCCACACTCGCTGTGCAGATAACCTTCGTATCACCCACAGAAATCAGCACTGAGCCTTCCGGATGTTTAATATAATTCGTTTCTATATGTACGGGTCTTAACTCCTCAATTTTTCGACCATCAAATCTCATAAGTACCTCCTAATATGTTCCCATCATGCTTAAGTTTAGCATACCCTTTTTTAATTAAAAAGCATCCAAGACAATTGGGAGCAAAAAAGGCAAACCCGCACGCGCAGGCTTGCCCTTTCTCTCAATATTCGCCTGTGTTTAAGTTTTCCGGACGGGAGACTGGCTCGGTTAATTTCTTGCCGTCCTCCTGCATTAAATCATATTCCCCATTCACCTGGACGTCCACCTTTTCAATCCCTTTCTGTTCTGTTAAGGATAGGACCAATTCATTCAGCAGATGCTGAGATACGACCTTCTCCTCCCCATCAAAGCTTGAATAGATGGATTCATTGAAATTCAGACTGACGACACCATCCTTCACGCTTGGTTCATCGAGAAGCTCTGTATCGGGCCTGAATTCACTCACAAGCGGTGTAGAGTAGCCCGGCCCCTTAATCAAGCTCGCAAGGACCGCTTCCACATCCCCCTCCGCATTACTGATGCGCTTTGTCACAGGCACATAGTAATAATTATCTGTATCACCGGCCATGAAGTAGACCGTTACTGGACGCGTGTTCATAATGTCGCTAGATTCCGATGTATCTGTATTGATGCCCATATTTCTTGATGTATTGCTAGGGATGGCCGTTTTATTGACCGGCATTTCCTTCAGGGCTGTACCTTCAATTTGCAGCTTCACCTTCTTCACACCTTCAAACTGTGTGAGTGTCCAGGTGACGGCCTCCAGAATACTTGTCTCTTCCTCTGCCTTATATTCCTTAAACTCCTTCGAGAAGTCGACCGTTGCTACACCATCTTTAATATCAACGCTATTGATGCTTGTATCAGGCGGTAAGACGGCCTTGAAACCATTTGGAAGAATCTCGCTTATCGGGCCGTTGGCAACCATGTATTCAAGTGCCTGCTTGGCCTCATTTTCTGCTTTCGGAAGGGTCAATGTCTGTGGGACGACATAGCCGTTCGCATCAATCAGGTAGATCTCCGTTTGACTTGTACCTGCCTTTTCGCCTTTCTCCTCTGCTTTTTCAGCACCCTCTTCCTTGGCAGCCGCATCCTTTTCTTCTACCGTTCCGTCGCTCGTTTCTGTTTCAACATTCGCGGTTACCTCAGTCTCCGTTGAGTCCTCTAAGTATGCAATATCCTGCGGTGGGTCTATTTCTTCCTTCTTTTGAAAATCAAGCATCCCGCATCCCGATGCCAATGTGGTGGTCACAAGCAACGTGGCTGCTAATGCCGATTTTGTTCGTTTAGGCATACACCATACCTCCTCAGACTGTTTGTACTACATTTATACGAGGCTTGGCTTATTTTATGCCATCTTCCAAAAGAAAAAGTTCCGTGCATCCAACAAAAAAATCCCCCGTCAGGAGATTTTTTCTATAGAGATTTCTCTCACATATTCAGTGATGTAAGTTTAGCATGTTCAACCGTCTCAACCGTTTCTCCAAGCCATGAATAAGCAATGGATTTGAAGATTCTGCGGGAGCCTGTCGTATAAAAACGATAAGCAGGCTCTTCATTATCCAAATTCAGCATGCCAGTATGTTCAAGCAGCACGCTTGCTTCCCTGGCCGTTTCCTCGCTGGATGAGATTACTGTGACATATGACCCCATATAATTAGAGATGGGCTCCTTTAATAATGGATAATGGGTGCAGCCAAGAATGAGCGTATCCATGCTGCGATTCTTGAGCGGCTTCAAGGTTTCAGCCACAATTTTCTTCGCAATCGCACTATTCCATTCCCCGGATTCAACCAAAGGGACGAATTTCGGGCAGGCCAATGATTCAAGATGCACCTTTGGTTGGATGCTTAATAGAGCTTTATTATAGGCTTTGCTCTTGATGGTTCCGGCTGTGCCGATAATTCCGATATTCCTATTTTTAGAGACATCAATAGCCGCACGGGCACCTGGCTGAATGACACCGAGGACAGGAATGGGAAGCTTTTCCCTCATCTCCTCAAGCACAGCAGCCGTCGCTGTATTGCAGGCTATGATGAGCATCTTGATATTATGCTCAAGCAGGAAATTCGCCATCTCCCATGTGTATTGGCGTACTTCCTCCATCGGGCGCGGCCCGTAAGGACATCTTGCCGTGTCACCTAAGTAGATTAAGTTTTCATTGGGAAGCTGACGGATAAATTCCTTTAATACCGTTAAACCGCCAACCCCTGAGTCAATCAGACCGATTGGGTTCTGTCTATCCACTTCATATCGCCTCTATCTACATAATGCGTTTCTTTATCATGTACCGGTTCATTTTTATGAAACCTGGACTCTGTTTACTTTATCATTTGTCTGTGTTTTTTCCAACCCGTAAGGAGCACAAAAAAAAGAGAGCTTCGGCATGAAATCCAGCTCCCTGTCATGTGTGAAGGGGAAGCTGAACATCGCCTCTGCTCTTTCATTATATGGACTCATAAGGATTTGGACCAGAACCGCTCACTCTTTAAAGGAAAAGAGTGTCTATGTGCTTTTATAGTTCCAGCTCACCCATCCGAAGAAGTTCAACGACCGCTTGGGAACGGCCTTTTACGCCCAATTTCTGCATCGCATTGGATATGTGATTTCTCACGGTTTTCTCACTAATGAATAGATCCTTGGCGATTTCTTTCGTGGTTTTGTCCTGTACCAATAACTCAAATACTTCTCTTTCTCTTTTTGTGAGTAAAGGCTTGTGAGTGAAATCGTTCTCCTTCAACTATTGTAACCCTCCTTGCTGCCAGCCATAACCTTAGGATTGGGTATATATTTAGTCAAAATAGTGTATGTGATAGGTTGATAAGGAGTGACTATTTTGGAGAACCTCTTCAGGCTTTTTCAACATTTGTTTGAGGATGTTTATGGACGCTCTTTTGGAACAATTCCTTCATCTCATCTGTCCACGGGACAGACTTGCCCGTATGCCTAGAAATTTGAACAACCGTTCCCCGCCCGGTAAAGCAAGGGTTGCCGTCCTCCCGCATTCCCGCATAATGAATATCAACAGAGGAGCTGCCCACTTTCTCTGCTTTTACCATGATATGGATATTTTCGTCAAAGAATACTTGCTGAAGATAATCACATTGCAGATCGGCGACGACAGGGATGGTTTCTTTTCTTGTATCGACCCAATCCTGCATGAACCCCAAGCTCTTAAAATATTCAATCCTTGCTTGCTCAAAGTACGTAAATGGAACAGTATTGTTCAGGTGACCGAACATGTCCGTCTCAGAGAATCTCACCTTAATTGGATAACTGAAGGAGAAGCCCTCCATCCATTTTTTCATGTCATTTATATAACCAATCTTGCCCATGCATTTTTGCCCCTCTCTATAAATGAATGACTATTCATTCATTATATATAAAAACTAGCAAAAATGTCATTATTTTTACAATCAAAGAGGGACAAACCCATAAAAAAGACTGTTTTCCTTTATCATTCCAGCATAAAATTTTTTCACCTGACAACAACTTCTTCATTCTTGAAATCTATGAAAATATCATGATAGGATAGTTAAATCAGTTTGTGTGGAGATATTGGTCACCCTACGGCCAAAAATATATGTCTTGCGATACGTCTGCCATCTGAAATATGATTCATGGAGATGACAAACATTATGAATGCAGAAACAAGACTGCCCAGAAATGCCAAAGAAGGGATCCTGTTCTTACTGATTATCTCAATTATTTCAGTCAACACTATCGCTCCAATTATTATGGGACTAGAGCGAGGCTTCAGCAAAGATGTCTACATGGATACCTTAAAGATTATTCCATTCATGTGGGTGATTGTTGTGCTCTTAGTCAGACTAGTTGCCGGTCCGGTTGTCGGCAAAGTAATGCCTAAATTTATTGGAAAAACAGATGGTTTCAATGCAAGGATTTTATTAAATACATTATTGAATGTTACGGTCCTTTCCCTGTTGCTATCGATTATCGGATCATGGGTTGGCCTGGGAGAAATCAGCCTTGAACCTTTGAAAAACTTCCTTCATATCTGGCCTAGAAACTTTGCCGTTGCATTCTGGATTGAATTATTACTTGCACAGCCAATTGCACGATACGCAATGAAACGCATTCATTTAAAGCAGGATCAGAATAGAGAAATTGTGCATTCATAATTTTGCACTGAACGAATAATAAGGTTTTCAACCGTATGCAGCCGATTGGGTTTTGTCTATCCAATCGGCTTTTATTAAGAAAAGGCTGCGCCCAGTAAGCAGCCTTTCGATTTTATCTACTTTTCTTATACACTCATTTCTTAGTTAATCCAAAAACCAATAATCTTGTCATCCTATCTCATCAATACCCTTTCATTCCAAATCGATAGCCCCCAAAATAACAAAAGCATTTGATTTTGTTACTCAAATGCTTTTGTTAATCGTTATTTTTTATCTTTACAGTGCATGGAAGCTACATATCCAAATGTCATACCTGGCCCTAGCGTTGCCCCTGGTCCAGGGTAGGAATGCCCCATAATGGAAGCTGAACAGTTACCGCAAGCGTACACATTGTCGAAGACCGTTCCGTCTTCTTTTACGACCCTTGCGTATTCGTCCGTAACGACGCCGCCCTTTGTACCGATATCGCCCGGATAAACTTTCATAGCATAATAAGGAGCCTCATTGATTTCAAGTAAATTAGGATTTGGTAAGGAGGGATCCCCGTAATATCGATCGTGTGTTGTTTCTCCTCTATGGAAGTCTAAATCTTTTCCATTTCGAGCAAACTCATTGAATCTGTTCATCGTTTTAACTAAATTTCCTTTTGGAATATTTAATTTATTCTCTAATTCCTCGACTGTATCCCCTTTCAAAACAACACCATTCTCATAGTAGGCCTCAGGGAAATCCTGACCCGGGAATAGACCTGTAAAGATATATCTCTTCTTAGCTCGCCCATCCAAAATAATCCATGAGGTAATCGCTTTACCGCCCGTTTTTTCATTATGTTCATACATTTTATCGACGAACTCATGGTATGGCGTCGGTTCATTTATATATCTATTGCCATCTTGGTCAACGATAATCATATTCGGAAGACCTCTATCTGCAACTAAGAAAAAAGGCATTCCCAAGTGATTAATGACAGTAGGTGCACCCCACACCCTATCCATTAAACCAAACTTAGCATTTAGTTTAGCAAACGGTTCAATAATATCCCCCGTTTGCCCTTTTGGTGAACTTGTCCAGTTCACATCTTGCGGGCTTGGAAGATATTTTTCTCTCTTTGCTTGATCCCTGGAGAATCCTCCGGAACCAAAAATTAGCCCCTTATTGATTTTAATCGTCATTTGTTTTCCATCTTTGCTTACCTTTAGGCCAGTTACTTTGTCATTTTCGTATACAAAATTCACAAAAGGAGAGTTAAGCCAGATTTCACCATTTAAATCCTTATAGGTTAAGGCCATTCGAGCCATTAGAGCTCTACCTAATGCCGCATAATCTTTTTTAAATAATTTGTGCTTAATTAAACGCCATCCCAATGTTAAGGAAGCTCTTTTCCCTGCCCATGTTCTAGTAATCATATTAACCTTGACGAAATCCTGCCCTGTCATAACGAACCCTTTTGTATCCATAGCTGGAGGCAGAAGGGTATCCTTCCAATCTTGCAATTCATTGAGATCTATCACTTTTGGTTCAATCGATCTGCCTTTTCCTTTTCCACCTGGAACCGTCGGGTAATAGTCAGAGTAATCATTGGCATAGGAAAATCTCATATGCGGACCTAAATTATGCATATAATCCAGCATTTCGATTCCCTTTTTTAAATACGTTTCCTTAATTGTATCACTTACTAAATCTCCAACAGTTGAATCTAAATATAATTTAGCCTCTTCAAAACTGTCGGCAGCTCCCGCTTCAACCAAATATCGATTATTCGGAACCCATACACCTCCGCCAGATAAAGCGGAAGCTCCTCCAAAAAACTTTTCTTTTTCAATTAACAGCGTACTTAACCCCTCTTTTTTTGCTGTAATGGCAGCCGAAAATCCTGACGCACCAGAGCCAACTACTACAACATCATACTCATAATCCCACCCCATTTAAAAACCTCCTTATGATATTTTTAAAATTTCAATGAATATTCAGACAGTTAAATTTTACACTATTTAGCACATGTTATACAATAACTCATTAGACTTAATTAAACCTCTAAATCTTTAAACGATGAATGAAGTTATTTTTCCATACAATTGATTACAGCGGCTCAGAGAATCTCACCTTGATTGAATAACTGAAGGAGAAGCCCTCCAGCGATTTTTTCATGTCATCGATATAACCAATCTTGCCCATGCATTTTTGCCCCTCTCCAAAAATGAATTTCTATTCATTCTTTATATATAAAAACTAGCAAGAATGTAATTATTTTGATAATAAGGGGAGGAAAGCAACATCAATATAGTCTAGATTTAGGACGATTGAGCCCTGCTAGAGTCAACTAGCACTTTATACATCCGCAAAATAAAAGACACAGAAATAGCAGCCAGCCTTTCTGTGTCTATACTCAAAATCCTGTTATTACCTGAAGGTCTCTTTATCCTCCAAATAGCTTAAATAACTCAGCTTGCCCGCGATTCTATGCAGAATCATATTTCTTTCTCTTTGAAGCTTAACCATGGTGATTGCCCACCAAACGACAAAAATAATGGGAGCGATATAAATAACAATAATAGCAAGAGGAAGAACACCTGTTATAGTATTCACCCAAGACATCTCCATTGATATGACCATTCACCCTTTCTCTATTTCTTTTAATCTATAATCTATTCTCGTTCTTTATTGAAATCCCCTTTTCTTTAACAGATTTTTCTACCCCTCAAAGAAAAAGCCATCTTCCCAATCGGAAGATGGCCATTCTTACAATAGATTAAATATGATCGCTTCCAAACATATTTTTGAAAGCTTGCAAGTTTGTATCGCGGTTCAAAGCCGCAATGGATGTAGTCAACGGAATGCCTTTCGGACAAACCTGTACACAGTTTTGGGAGTTACCGCAATCCTGGATTCCTCCATCTCCCATTAAAGCGTTCAAGCGTTCTGCTTTATGCATCGCACCTGTTGGATGGGCGTTGAATAAGCGAACCTGTGAAACCGGAGCAGGTCCGATGAAGTTGGAATTGCTATTTACGTTCGGGCAAGCTTCAAGGCAAACGCCGCAAGTCATACATTTAGATAATTCATAAGCCCATTGGCGTTTCTTCTCAGCCATACGCGGCCCTGGTCCAAGATCATACGTACCGTCGATTGGGATCCAAGCTTTGACTTTTTTCAAGGAATCGAACATTCTGCTTCTGTCCACTTGAAGGTCGCGAATGACAGGGAATGTGCGCATTGGCTCAAGCACGATTGGCTGCTCAAGCTTGTCCACAAGAGCCGTACAAGATTGGCGCGGTCTTCCGTTAATCACCATGGAACACGCTCCGCACACTTCCTCAAGACAGTTCATATCCCAAGTGACAGGTTTCGTTTCTTTGCCGTCCTTTGTGACAGGATTGCGCCTGATTTCCATTAAGGCAGAGATGACATTCATGTTCTGGCGATAAGGCAGCTCGAATTCTTCGAAATATGGTTCAGAGTCCGGGTTGTCTTGGCGCTGAATTTTAAAGATTACCGTACTTTGCTCAGCCATGATTAATTAGCCCCCTTACTCTTAGTATAGTCGCGTTTCCGTGGCTTGATCAGTGATACATCAATGTCTTCGTAATAAATATTTGGTGCAGATTTGCTGTCAACGAAGTCAGCCATCGTTGTTTTCATGAAGTCCTCATCATTACGATCAGGGAAATCTGGTTTGTAATGGGCACCGCGGCTTTCATCACGCTTAAGGGCGCCAAGCGTAATAACGCGGGCCAATTGCAGCATGTTGAAGAGCTGACGTGTAAAGGAGGCACCTTGGTTGCTCCATTTCGCTGTATCATGGATATTAATGTTTTCCCATCTTTCCAATAGCTCTTGAATCTTATTATCTGTTTCTTGTAATTTATCATTGTAGCGGACAACCGTTACATTATCCGTCATCCATTCCCCTAATTCCTTATGAAGGGAATAGGCATTCTCTGTGCCGTTCATGGAAAGGATGTGATTCCATTTCTCTGTTTGCTCAAATACATGGTTATCATATAAAGAATCAGGCAGAGAATCTGCACTTCTTTCTAGTCCATTGACATAACGAACCGCACTTGGACCTGCAACACTTCCGCCATAGATGGCTGACAACAGGGAGTTAGCGCCTAAGCGGTTTGCCCCGTGCTGAGAAAAGTCACATTCTCCTGCAGCGAATAAACCAGGGATATTAGTCATTTGATCCATGTCAATCCACAAGCCGCCCATAGAATAGTGAACAGCCGGGAAGATTTTCATTGGAAGCTTGCGTGGGTCATCCCCTGTAAATTTCTCATAAATTTCAATGATTCCGCCAAGCTTGATGTCCAGCTCTTTCGGATCCTTATGGGAGAGATCCAAGTAAACCATGTTCTCGCCGTTGATACCCAGCTTCTGATTGACGCACACATCAAAAATCTCACGCGTCGCGATGTCACGAGGTACAAGGTTTCCGTAGGCAGGATATTTCTCCTCAAGGAAGTACCAAGGTTTGCCGTCTTTGTATGTCCAAATACGTCCACCCTCACCACGGGCAGATTCACTCATCAAGCGGAGTTTATCATCTCCTGGAATGGCAGTCGGGTGAATTTGGATGAATTCTCCGTTTGCATAGGTTGCCCCCTGCTGATAGACAATTGCCGCAGCAGATCCAGTGTTGATAATGGAATTCGTTGATTTCCCGAAGATGATTCCAGGTCCGCCTGTTGCCATGATGACGGCATCCGCACGGAATGCTTGAATGTCAGAAGACACAAGATTTTGGGCTACGATTCCGCGGCAGACCTTCTCATCGTCAAGAACGGCGCCTAGGAATTCCCAGCCTTCATATTTCTGAACAAGTCCTGCCACTTCATATCGGCGAACCTGTTCATCTAGTGCATATAATAATTGCTGGCCAGTAGTTGCCCCAGCAAATGCTGTTCTATGATATTGCGTACCACCGAAGCGTCTGAAATCAAGCAAACCTTCAGGTGTACGGTTAAACATTACCCCCATACGGTCGAACATATGAATGATGGACGGTGCTGCATCACACATCGCTTTAACTTGAGGCTGATTAGCCAAGAAGTCTCCGCCATAAACCGTGTCATCAAAGTGTTCCCAAGGTGAATCCCCTTCACCCTTCGTATTTACCGCACCATTAATGCCGCCTTGCGCACAAACGGAGTGGGAGCGTTTGACGGGTACGACTGAAAAAAGTTCTACTTTATGTCCAACTTCAGCGATTTTGATGGTAGCCATCAAACCAGCTAGACCACCGCCGACTACGATTATATTCCCTTTACTCATAAACCGACCCTCTCCTTATATAACTTGCAGGTGTCAAACTGCTAAGCTCCTTTATTCGTGATTAAGCCATGTTGATAAACGCTAGCAGTGTACGGACAGACATGACAGCCAAGATTACAAATACACCGACAGTGATATATGTAAAAATCCGTTGAGATTTTGGCGTTACAATAAGTCCCCATCTTACTGCAAAAGACCATAAACCATTAGAAAAGTGGAAAATTGCTGATAAAACACCAACCATATAGAACACGACCATAAATGGATTAGATAAAATATCAACCATCATATTGGCATTGACATGAGCTCCAAAGAAAACCTGAATCCTTGTTTCCCATACATGCCAAACAATGAATACGACCGTAATAATACCTGTAATCCTTTGCAGAGCAAACATCCAGTTACGGAAGTAGCTATAGCTGCCAACTGAATATTTAGCAGTAAACGCAATATAGATTCCGTATACGGCATGGTAAAGAATTGGCAATGCAATTATAAAGATTTCAAGCGCTGTCCTAAAAGGCAATGCCTCCATAAATGCAGCTGCCTTGTTAAAGGCTTCGGGCCCCCTGGTTGCAAAATTGTTAATGACCAGATGCTGAACCAAAAATAGTCCCACTGGCAAGACCCCTAGTAAAGAATGCAACCTGCGATAGTTAAACTCGCGATGACTCTCCATTGATTTACCCCTCCCTCTTAATGTAAAAAAAATCACTGAATAGCTGGTGTGCATCTTTACAGTGCAGGCTATTCGTAAATAATTGCCGCAGGTCATCTATATGCTGCAATTATCTCTCCCATTAACCTATCAATAGACATATTTTTTGCTAAGTAAATAGGTTAATAGTAAAAATACAAATAAAATTCCACATATTCTTACAACTATGTGACGGTTTTATTTTACTCCTAACAATGGAACAGCGTCAAGAAAACGGATACACCGTATTTCCAATAATCCCTATAGAAGGAAAATAATGCGTCGTTTAATACTAATCTAACAACATGTACGGGCCAGATGATGGAAATTAATAATTAGTGTTGCAAGTGACACCCTATATAAAGCTATAATATTAGTAAGAAAGAGGGGAGACCATGGCAAAAGAAGAAAAAATCGAAGAAAATGCGCCTTCCATTGAAAATGGACCATTAATACCGGCTTTTGGCTATGAATTAATTAGAGAATTTCTATTAGATGACTTACTAGGAAAAGAGGGACCTCAGCTGCTTTACTGGGCTGGAAAACAACTAGGAAGAAGGTTCCCGCTTTCAACCATAGATGAGACGATCGCTTTCTTTAGAGATGCAGGCTGGGGCAATCTCCGCGTCGTGAAGGAATCAAATGATGAAGTGAAATGGGAATTATCAGGAGAATTGATTCAAAGAAGATATGCAATCAATGAGCACGCTAATTTTCAATTGGAGGCAGGTTTCTTAGCTTTCCAGCTTGAAAACATGAAAAAAGTTGTATCAGAAGCCTATGAGGAACAGAAAAAAAGAGCGAATATTGTATATTTCACTGTAAAAACAGACAATAAGGATTTTCTGTAACTTGAAAGGGAAAAAACCGCCAACATTTTGTTGGCGGGTTTTATTTTTGTTCATCCAGCTTTTCTTTCAATGCCTTAGCGCTTGCTTCTGGAATGCCGAGGGAAGTGAAATCAGACAACTCGGCTTCTTTCATTTTCTTCAAGGATCCAAAGTGCTTAAGTAAAAGCTTTTTCCGTTTCTCTCCAATGCCCGGAATGCCATCAAGCGTGGATTGGAAGGTGGATTTCCCTCTAGTCTGGCGGTGAAAGGTTATCGCGAATCGGTGGACCTCATCCTGAATCCGCTGCAATAAGTAGAATTCTTGACTTGTGCGTCCGAGCGGGATAATTTGAAGCGGATTCCCAAAGAGCAATTGCGAGGTCCGATGTTTATCGTCCTTCGCCAGCCCAGCAACCGGAATCTCTAGTCCATATTCATCCTCCACTACCTCGCGGACAGCCTCGATATGCCCTTTCCCTCCATCAACGATAATCAAATCAGGAAGCGGCAGATTCTCGCGCAGCACACGTGCATACCGCCTCCTAACTACCTCACGCATGGATTCATAATCATTTGGTCCTTGGACAGTCTTAATCTTATATTTTCTGTACTCATTACGGGCTGGTTTTCCATCAATAAACGTTATCATTGCTGAAACAGGATCCACACCTTGAATATTAGAGTTATCGAAAGCTTCGATACGATGCGGCGTATAGATTCCCATAGCTTCCCCAAGATTCTCTACAGCCTTGATTGTCCGTTCCTCATCCCGTTCAATCAAGGAGAATTTCTCCTGCAGGGCAATCCGTGCATTCTTCACGGCCAGCTTGACCAAATCCTTTTTCTGGCCCCTCTTTGGCTGGGTCACCTTCACATTAAGAAGCCCTTCAGCAAGCTCAAGGTCAACATCATTGGTCAGGAGAACCTCCTGAGGCTTAAAGTGATTTGGCTGCTCATAGAATTGTCCAAGGAAGGTCAGCAATTCCTCTGCCGGGTCATCATAGAATGGGAATAAGGATACATCCCGTTCTATCAGCTTCCCTTGGCGGACAAAGAATACTTGCACGCACATCCAGCCCTTATCAACCGCGTAGCCAAAAACATCGCGGTCTGCCAAATCACTGAATTCAACCTTCTGCTTCTCCATTGTCGCTTCTATATGGGAGATTTGGTCGCGATATTCCTTCGCACGCTCGAAGTCCAGCTCATCTGATGCCTTCAGCATATTCTCATGCAATTCCTTCTTAATATCCTTAAAGCCCCCATTTAGGAAACGGGTGATCTGTTCTGTCATTTCCTTGTATGTCTCTTCCTTTACTGGCTTCTCGCATGGAGCCAGACATTGGCCGATATGATAATAAAGACATACCTTTGAAGGCAAGGTCGTACATTTACGAAGAGGATATAGCCGGTCTAGGAGCTTCTTCGTTTCGTTAGCGGCGTACACGTTCGGATACGGACCAAAATATTTCCCTTTATCTTTCTTTACATTGCGGGTAATAATGAGACGCGGATGACGTTCAGCTGTAATCTTAATGAATGGGAAGCTCTTATCATCCTTGAGCATGATGTTGTATTTCGGGTCATATTTCTTAATGAGGTTCATCTCTAGGATGAGGGCTTCCATATTGGAGCTTGTGACAATGTATTCAAAGTCCTCTATTTCTGCAACCAGCCGCTGGGTCTTTCCATCATGCGAGCCGGTGAAATACGATCGGACCCTGTTCTTCAGCACTTTTGCCTTGCCGACATAGATGACGACGCCTTGGCGGTCCTTCATCAAATAACAGCCCGGCTGGTCGGGCAAAAGCGCCAGCTTATCCTTTATATGCTGCTTCAAAAAGGGTTCCCCCCTCTGGTTATCGTGTAATTCAGGCATAGCCTGGTATATCTTCAAATAGAATATTGAGTTACCTTTAGTATATACCGTTAGATAGGAGTCTTTCATAAGAAAAAGACCCCGGCTGCGCCGAAGTCTTTCCATCCTTATTAAGCGTGTTTAGAGATTAAGTTAACAAGCGCTTCTTTTGGCTGGAAGCCAATCACTTTATCCACAACTTCTCCGTCTTTGAAAAGGACAAGAGTCGGGATGCTCATGACACCAAATTTAACCGCTGTTTCTTGGTTCTCATCAACGTCTAATTTGACGATTTTTACTTTATCGGAAAGCTCTGCATCAATTTCTTCTAAAACAGGTGCAATCATTTTACAAGGTCCGCACCAAGGAGCCCAAAAGTCAGCTAAAACCAAGCCTTCGCTTGTTTCAGTTACAAATGTTTGATCCGTAACGTTAGAAATTGCCATATTTGTTAACCTCCTAAAAACTACATAAAGTATAACTCTAAGTGGAGTATACCACTGATTATTATAGGATGCTACTGTATTGCTCGATTATCCACACGCATGAAAATGTTTCCGTTTTCCACAAAAAAGACCGGCTCAATCAGCCGGTCGTTCGGTTTCCATTAAGATTTAACGAGCAATGCTTTAATCTCTTCCGTTAACAGCGGCACAACCTCGAACAGGTCGCCTACGATTCCGTAATCCGCTACTTTGAAAATGTTTGCTTCAGGATCCTTGTTGATTGCCACGATAACCTTGGAGTTAGACATACCAGCTAAATGCTGAATAGCTCCAGAGATTCCGCAAGCAATATAAAGATCCGGTGTTACGACTTTACCAGTTTGTCCGATTTGCAGGGCATAATCGCAATAGTCAGCATCACATGCACCGCGGGAAGCTCCGACAGCACCGCCGAGGACATCAGCCAATTCCTTTAATGGCTCAAAGCCTTCTGTACTCTTCACGCCGCGTCCGCCTGCAACGATCACTTTCGCTTCAGAGAGATCCACGCCCTCTGTCGCCTTTCTCAACACTTCCTTAATAACCGTGCGCAAATCTTTAATATCCACAGATAAGGATTGGACATCCCCTGAACGGCCCGCGTCATGCTCAAGCGGATTGATATTGTTAGGACGGATCGTAGCAAAGATGATACCGTCTGTCACAACACGTTTTTCAAATGCCTTACCGGAATAGATTGGGCGAGTGAAAACGATGTTTCCGCCTGCTTGTTCAACCGCAATCGCATCGGAAATTAATCCAGAACCTAATTTTCCGGCTACACGCGGGGCAAGATCCTTTCCTAAGGATGTATGTCCCAAAATGATTCCTTCAGGAGACTCCTGGTCAATGACAGCCATTAAGGCTTGTGTATAGCCGTCAGAGGAATATTGTTTAAGCTCTGCATGCTCAACTACGATGACGCGGTCTGCACCATAATGGATTAATTCTTTGCCGGCCTCAGCCACTGATTCTCCGAATACGACGCCGATTACTTCACCGCCTTCAGAAACTGTCTTTGCTGCAGCGACCGCTTCAAAGGATACATTACGTAGAGAAGAATCTCTTGTTTCTCCTAAAACGATAACTTTTCTGGACATAATTTTACCTCCCGTTATTTTCCCTTTATGTTCGTTGCCTTAAATGATTAGATGACTTTCGCTTCAGAACGGAGCAATTGAACAAGCTCTTTCACTTGATCAGGAATATCGCCTTGAAGGACTTTACCTGCTTCTTTTTGAGGCGGCAGGTAGATTTCGATGCTCTTCGTTTTCGCTTCAACATCGTCCTCCTCAAGATCTAAATCATCAAGCTCCAGCTCTTCAAGCGGCTTTTTCTTCGCTTTCATGATCCCTGGCAGGGAAGGGTAACGCGGCTCGTTCAAGCCTTGCTGTGCCGTAATTAATAAAGGCAGGGATGTTTCAATGATCTCTGAATCTCCTTCAACATCCTTGGTAACGGTTACATTAGTTCCGTCAATTTCAAGCTTCGTGACAGTTGTGACATAAGGGATATCAAGCAAACCAGCTACACGCGGGCCGACCTGTCCTGAACCTCCGTCGATGGCCACGTTACCGCCGATGATTAAATCTGCATCTTGTTCCTTCAAATATTCAGATAGAATCTTAGCTGTTGTATATTGGTCACCATCTTCAACATCATCTTCAATGTTGATCAGGACTGCTTTATCTGCTCCCATAGCAAGTGCTGTGCGAAGCTCCTTCTCAGCATCTTCTCCGCCAACCGTTACAACGGTTACCTCGCCGCCTTGTGCGTCACGCACTTGAATAGCTTCCTCTACCGCATATTCATCATAAGGATTAATGATAAATTCTGCGCCATCTTCCTGAATTCGGCCATTTGATAAAGAAATCTTCTCCTCTGTATCAAATGTTCTTTTCAACAACACATAGATATTCATGTAAGGCCCTCCTATTTGTTCGTATGAAATATGAAGATCTAATTCTAGCAAACTTGATGTATATTCACTCCCTGCCTGGAAAATCCAGTCAGGATGCTGTTAATGAAATTATTCGATATTAGGTTCTTATTTCCCTTTAAATATCGGTGAACGTTTTTCGATAAATGCACTTATACCTTCTTTTGCATCCTCTGTTCCAAAGATTTCGCCAAAATACTCAGCTTCCTTTTTAACACCCTCATAATACCGCTCATGCTTTCCATAATTGATCAGCTGAATGGTCTTATCAAGCGCAATCGGACTCTTGTTCGCAATCTTTTCAGCAAGCTTCTTCACGGAATCCATGAATTCTTCTTCCTTAAACGCTTTGTTGGCAACCCCCCAGGCGACAGCATCAAGACCGGAAATCGGTTCAGATGTGAACATCATCTCTGCCGCTTTCGCCGGTCCTGCAAATCTCGTCAATCGTTGAGTGCCGGCATAGCCCGGAATCAATCCAAGCTGAAGCTCTGGCAAGCCAAGCTTGGCCGTTTCTGTCACATAGCGTAAATGGCAGGACAGAGCCAGTTCTAATCCTCCGCCAAGCGCGGCTCCATGTATAGCTGCAATTACTGGTTTTTTGAATGTTTCGATTCTTTCAAACAGTTTTTGCCCTTTTGCTGAAAGCTGCGCAAATGCTTCTTCAGATTCCACGGTTGTGAATTCTTTAATATCAGCACCCGCTGAGAAAAACCTTCCTTCCCCATGTAAAACTACAGTACGAATATCGTCCTGCTCCTCAATTGTATCAAGCATAGAGGATAAATCCTGCAGTAATTCTGATGCCAAGGCATTGGCAGGCGGCCTGTTAATTGCCACATAGGCCACCTGATTCTCCTTGTGCAAATGTAAAGTATTCATACTAGCCATCTGCCCCTTTACTTTACGATTTAGCTCCAAGACCCTTGATGATGAGCTCATGTACAGGCCTTGCCTGCTTCACAAGATCATATTTCTGCTCATTCATCACCCAAGTGGTGACAATCTCATCCAGCGTTCCAAACACCATATGTCTAGCCAGGCGGATATCCAGGTCTTGATGAAACTCCCCTTGCTCGACCCCAGTAACGAGGATGGAATCTACAAGCTTCAAATACCCTTTCAGGACATCATTGATCTTGTGCCTAATCTCTTTATTGGATTGTCTTAATTCAAGCTGGGTAACAATGGCCAGATGCTTATCCTCAAATAGAATCTCGAAATGCTTGCTAATCAGGACAAGCATCTTTTCCTTCGCACTTGTTACCCGAGCCATTTCTTCATCAATATTGGAGATAAAGACTCCGAGCTTCTCCTGAAACATCGAAATCAAAATATCCTCTTTGTTTTTGAAATATAAGTAAATTGTTCCATCTGCCACGCCCGCTTGCTTTGCAATCTTGGAGACTTGTGCTTGATGGTAGCCGTTTTCGGCAATGACGATGACGGCTGCATCAATAATCTGTTTGTATTTTGGGCGGTCCTTCTTCATCCTGCGTCCTCCTCTGACAAAAATGAATGAATCATCATTCATAATTTCATATTAGTCGCGGATTGAAGGAAAGTCAAGAAAAAAGCCAGTAATTCTAGCTTATGCCTCTTTTTTGTCATTGGCAAGTTTTTGTCTCTCTTCATCTACAAGCGCACGGCGCAGAATCTTCCCAATCGCTGTCTTTGGAAGTTCATCACGGAATTCATACAAACGCGGCACCTTAAATGCCGCCAAATGCTTACGGCAGTATTCATTCAACTCTTGCTCGGTCACTTCACTGCCTTCCTTTAAAACAATATAAGCTTTGACTGTTTCACCGCGGTATGGATCTGGCACACCAGCTACAACAGCCTCTTGAACAGCCTTATGCTCATACAATACTTCTTCAATCTCACGAGGATAAATATTAAATCCGCCTGCTATAATAATATCTTTTTTCCGGTCCACCACATAGAAGTAGCCTTCCTCATCCATATAGCCCATATCACCGGTTAACAGCCACTCCCCTGAGAAAGCGCTTTCGGTTTCATCCGGACGATTCCAGTATCCTTTCATCACTTGAGGACCTTTAATGGCAATTTCACCGATTTCACCAGCAGGAAGAGGTTCATGATTCTCCGATGATAATACGGCAACATCTGTGCTCGGCCATGGCAATCCAATGCTTCCCTTCTTGCGCGGTCCATCCCAGAGAAGATTGGCATGAGTAACAGGAGAGGTTTCTGTTAGTCCGTATCCCTCGACAAGCTTTCCGCCCGTTACCTTTTCAAATTCCTCTTGGACTTCCACTGGCAGGGCAGATGATCCGCTGATACAGGCATCAATGGATGATAAATCATATTTAGCGATATCTGGATGGTTCAGCAACCCGATATACATGGTCGGTGCTCCTGGAAATAAGGTTGGACGCTGCTTTTGGATCGTCTTTAACGTATCTGTTGCATCAAATTTCGGCAGGATAATCATTTTGTGGGCTTTCATGACGGATAGAATCAAAACGGTTGTCATTCCGTATACGTGGAAGAATGGCAGTAATGCCAGCACTCTTTCTTCCCCTTCCTTATACTTATAGAGCCAGGCATCACACATCTTTGTATTCGCAACAAGATTATTATGCGTCAGCATGACTCCTTTCGGAAAGCCTGTCGTTCCTCCCGTATATTGAAGCAGAGCCAGGTCGTTCTCCGGGTCGCCCTCATACTGAATATCCTCTTTTGAAGCCGTTTTCAAAATTTCCATAAACAAATGATGGTTGCCCTCATGCTTGACCTTGACGACGATGCCATATTGCTTCTTCTGGATGAATGGATAAATCATGTTCTTTGGGAAAGGCAAAAAGTCTTTGATGGCAGTGACGATGATGTGTTCAACGCTCGTGTTCTTGATGGCACTTGAAACGCGGGGGAATAGGATATCGAGTGTAAGAATGACCTTTGCGCCGGAGTCCTGAAGCTGGTATTCCACTTCCCTTTCCATATAGAGAGGATTGGTCTGAACGACAATACCTCCAGCCATTAACGTACCATAATACGCTATGACCCCTTGCGGCAAATTCGGCAGCATGATTGCAACACGATCACCCTTCTCGATTCCGATATCCTTCAGGTAATGAGCAAATTGCAAGGCATGCTCATACAGTTTCTGATAGGACATTTCCGTTCCCATGAAATGAATGGCGTTCTTCGTTGGATACTTACGGGCTGAATCCTTTAAATAATCAGGAATTAAATTCTGTCCATACTCGATGCTTTTTGGGATTTCATCTGGATATTGCGTATACCACGGTTTTTCTTCCAACAATGTAAAAACCTCCCTAAAAAAGCTATTTTTCCTATTTAATTATAGTATAGTGAGAATAGTATGACAATATTTTACGAAAGACGACCCGTCAAAAGTCTCAATTTACAGGAGATAAACAATTATTCCCTCGAATAATAGAGGAAAATCACTCAAAAAGAAAGAAGGAAAGAAGGAGCAGTCAAACATTAGAAGTATCAAAGTTGAAGGGAGCTTATTTCAAATGGATAAACAAACCGTTCTCGAAGATTTTCAGCATTACTCTCCGTGGCTTTCCTTATTAGAGGATATGGAAGAAGAGACTTGGACTATGCCAATTGCACCAGATAAATGGTCCTGCGGAGAAATCATTACTCATATTACAAAATGGGATAACTATCTTCTCTCTGATGTCATTCCTTCAATCAAGCTCGGCGAAGACATGTCCTTCCCAGAATTTGATTCTTTTAATGCCGCTGCAGCAGCCTATGCTCGATCAGGACTATCAAAGGAGGAACTTCTTCAAGAGGCGAGGGAAACGAGAGAACGCCTTATAAGCGAATTGTATGAGCTGCCGGCAGAACTGCTTTATAAGCCAGTCTCATCTAACGGAGAAACCCATTGCCCTCATACCGGCACACCCTATTCCCTCCTTTTCATCATCACAGACTTTACCTGGCATGACCGTCATCATCAAGAACAGATTGAGACATTCTGGGAGAGGAATCCTGTGTATATCAAGCAGGCCGGGCTGGAAAATATGGAGGGCGTTTCTCATCTCTTTGATGCCTATAGAATGTTTTATAACCAAGCCTCCAACCAGAACGGAGCGAAAGACTTTCTTAAGGAGCGTTTGAAGAGGCAGGAATGCGTCCTATTCTTTGCCGGCGGGCGACAAGGATATCTCGGCTTTATCCAGCTTTATCCCTCCTTTTCTTCGATTTCCATGCAAAGAACTTGGATTCTAAATGATCTTTATATTCACCCCGACGCAAGAAACAGAGGAGTAGCGGCCAAGCTATTAAATTACGCGCGAGAATTTGCCGTTCAGACAGGCGCGAAGGAAATCACCTTATGCTCAGCCGTTACAAATGAACCAGCTAAACGGCTCTATGAGAAACATGGCTATAGAGAGGATACTCATTTCAACTATTATGAACTTCTTCTGCAAGAGAAAGGGTAAGAAAGCCTAGCCTACTTACCCCGCCAATCTATTAGATTATGATAGGTCTTGCACCCTGCTCCGGAACTTTCGGAGGATACTAACGTAGTCCTCCGGCTTTTCAAAATGAAAGCCATGCCCGGTTTTGACATTGACCAGCTCGCAGTCTCTCATAAGGCTTCGGGCTTTTTCAGCATCTTTTCCATCCATGGCAGCTAATAATACACCATTTTCATCATATTTCCACTTTGTATGAATGAGTACCGTTGGGCAGACGATGCTTTCTAGCGCCTTAGCATGATCAAAGTTTCGATGCCAGGTTGCATCATAAAAGCAGTTGCCGAATTCAGGATCATAATTTAGGAGGCCCCTCAATGCCTCATTTAAGGATGCCGGCAGGAAGAAGAGATACAATGGGCAATCAGGATGCTTTTTACGATAGGACTTAGCATAGTTCACAATCCTCTGCTTCCCGTTCTTGAAGAAACGAATCCAGGCGGAGTGCTCGATATAGTAGGAGGAAAAGTCAGTCTCCTTCGTCTGGTTCAAGAAATTATGGCAGGTCAAGCTCATATCGAGATAAGCAAAGTTTTTCTCATTGTACCGTTTGGCCTCTGAAGAAAAAAGCGGCTGGTCCTCAAGCACAGCACCTTTGACTAAATCAGGCCGATTGGCCGCAAGCCATACAGCAAGCAAACCTCCAGAGGAATGACCGGACACAATTACAGGCTCTTTCACAACCTCTTCAATGAATCTTGCAAAATCGGTTCCCATTGCCTCTGCTGAGTATTTATACGGATTCTTATTGGAATGGCCATGGCCATGACAATCAATCGCATAAACATGATAGATTTTTGACAAGGCAGGCAGGACCTTGAAATAGCTTGTCCAATCCACCGATTGCCCATGAATTAACAAAAGGGCAGGCCCGTTAGCAGGCCCTTCGGCATAATGGAGAATATCCCCGTCAATGATGATCTCTTTCTCTTTAAAACCAGCTTGGACAACTTTTTTCATTCCGCGTTTCACATATCTTGGCATGATGATCGAATCCCTCCCTGGATGACTTGAAACTGCACATATTCCTTTATGTACCCTTTATGAAAGAACCCCAAATACACAATAAATTCCATACAAAAATACCCTATAGAAGACAAAACTCGTTTGTTTTCCATAGGGTATTTCTTTACGCTATAACCGTCACATAGATGATTCCCACCAGAACAAATAAAGCTGACACTACTAGCAGCACTTTCGCCAATGTCTCCATAGGTTCCTCCCGTTAAGCCCCTTTATTTTAGCTCCACAATCGTTACACCGGTTCCGCCCTCAGATGCTTCCCCAAAGCGCATTGATTTCACGGAACGATGGTTCTTCAAATAATCCCTCACTCCTTGGCGCAAGGCTCCAGTACCCTTTCCGTGGATAATGGACACGCGCGGATAACCGGCTAGCAAGGCATCGTCTATATATTTCTCAACCCGCGACAGCGCGCTCTCATAGCGCTCACCGCGAAGGTCCAGTTCCAGGTTAACGTGGAAGTCCTTCCCTTTCACACTCGCAATCGTTCTTGTCTCAACAGGCTTTGGACTGCTCTTGAATTCAAGATCCTTTTCCTTGACCTTCATCTTCAAGATACCCATTTGGACATTCCATTCATTATCCGATACCTTCTCAAGCAAGGTTCCTTTTTGACCGAAAGACAGCACCTTAACCTCATCCCCCGGCTTAAGGGTTCTTTGCGTTTGGCCGCTTCCTGTTTTTCTGACTTGCTTTGTCAGCTCCGGCTTGGCATCTGTCAACCTGCGCTTCGCCTCAATCAGCTCATGCTCCTTCACTTCGGCGTTTTTCTCTAAACGGAGCTTTCTAAGGTCGCTGATGATTCCCTCTGCTTCCTTCTCGGCCTGGCTGACAAGCTCTCTTGCCTCCTGTTTAGCCTTCTCGATTAAGGCATCCTTCTTCTCATAGTATTCCTTCATTTCTTCTTGAAGGTCCTTATGAAGCCGTTCAGCATTTTTCAAGTATGCCTCAGCCTCTTTCCAATCCTTCTCCGCTTCTCTTCGGGAAGTCTCCAGTGAAGCAATCATATTCTCCACTTTATTGGATTCCACACCGACCATGCTTCTCGCATCGCGGATAATGCGGTCGCTTAGGCCAAGCTTCGTTGAAATCTCAAAAGCATTGCTTCGCCCCGGCACACCAATTAAGAGGCGGTAAGTCGGGCTGAGCGTTTCAACATCAAACTCCACACTCGCGTTAATGACGCCCTCTTTATTGTAGCCGTATGCCTTTAGTTCAGGATAATGAGTTGTCGCAATAACCTTCGCTCCGCGGGTATGGACCTCATCAAGAATAGCAATTGCAAGCGCTGCACCTTCCTGCGGGTCTGTCCCTGCCCCGAGCTCATCAAACAGTACAAGGCTCTCGAAATCGAGCGTTTCGAGAATCTCCACAATATTGACCATATGAGAAGAGAAGGTACTCAAGCTTTGTTCAATCGACTGCTCATCACCGATATCCGCATACACGGAACGGAAGACAGCAAGCTCGGATCCCTCCTGTGCCGGTACCTGTAAGCCGGACATCGCCATCAATGTGCAAAGACCAACCGTTTTTAGGGTGACTGTTTTACCCCCAGTATTCGGACCCGTGATGACCATTGTTCCGTAAGTTTCACCCAGAATGATATCGTTGGCCACGACAACCTCGGGGTCAATTAAAGGATGACGGGCACTCTTCAATTTAATGATGCCCTTATTGTTCATCAAAGGCATGGTCGCTTGAATCGCCCTCGCATATTTTGCCTTCGCGAAGGCAAAATCAAGGGCAGCAAGAATTCCAACATTAGACAGGATTTCCTCTGAATGCTCCCCAACCATATTGGATAGATTCGTCAGGATTCTCTCCACCTCACGCGCTTCCTTAATACGAATATCTGATAAAGAGTTATTCAATTGCACAATGGATTGCGGCTCAATGAATAAGGTTTGCCCTGAGGCAGATTGATCATGAATGATTCCGCCGTAATGACTTCTATATTCCTGTTTGACCGGGATAACGAAACGGTCATTCCGAATGGTAATAATGGCATCAGAAAGCATTTTAGCCGCATTGCTTGAGCGAATCATGCTTTCTAGTTTTTCACGCACCCTTGCTTCATTCGTCCGTAATTGCTGTCTTAACGAGCGCAGAGTATCGCTTGCGGAATCAAGGACCTCTCCATTGTCACCAATAGCGCCATTAATTTCCTTCTCAACATCATGCAAGGTAACCAATTCATCCTTATACGCATATAAAATGGGCAATTCAATTTCGTTCTCTTGCATATCCTCGAGGAACTTGCGGATATTGCGTCCCGCACGAAGCGTGCTCGCCGTCTCCATTAATTCGGTCGCGCTGAGCACCCCGCCAATTCGTGCCCGCTTCATTGAGCCGCGAATGTCAAAGATGCCCCCAAGCGGAACGGAACCTTTTAAGCGGTAAACCGTTCTTGCTTGGTCCGTCTCTTCCTGTGAATGCTTCACTTCCTCTAAAACAGCGTTTGGAAGGAGGTGACGGCATAAATCCTTCCCTAAGCTTGAGGACGCATGCTGTTCAAGCTGTTCAATAATCTTGTTATATTCTAATGTCTTTAATACTTTTTGCTGCATGGAGAAAAATCCTCCCCTTAATCTATAGTCAGTCATTCCGGTTCAAAAATGACAGCAGTTGTTCCTCCGTACGCGCATTCAGAACTGTCTCCTTCTTAAGCCAGCCCCTCTTGGCGTTTGCGATGCCCACTTCCATATTATCAAGCATTTCCATGCTGTGGGCATCCGTATTGATGACAATTGTGACGCCTGCCTCCTGTGCCTTTTTGACATTTTTCGCTGCCAGGTCAAGACGATTTGGATTGGCATTCAATTCAAGCGCTGTATTCGTTTCAGCTGCCAGCTGAATCAATGCATCCATATCTACATCATACCCGCCACGTCTGCCAATCACCCGTCCAGTCGGATGGGCGATGATGTCTACATGCTTATTCATGAGGGCAGTCTTCAGCCGCTCCATAATCATATCCTGCGGCTGTGAGAAGGAGGAATGGATAGAGGCAATCACAAGATCGAGCTCACTAAGAAGCTCATCATCGAAATCAAGCGTTCCATCCGGCAGGATATCCATCTCAATCCCGGATAAAATCATGATATCATCATATTCTTCATTCAGCTTGCGAATCTCTTCTTTCTGTTTCCTGACTCGCTCAGCCGTCAACCCGTTTGCTACCTTTAAATACTGGGAGTGGTCCGTAATTGCCATATAGCGATAGCCCTTCGCACGGCAGGCCTCCACCATCTCACGCAGCGTCTGGGCACCATCACTCCAAGTCGTATGCATATGAAGGTCTCCCTTAATATCCTCTTCCTGGATGAGTGGATAATCCTTCGTAAACTTCTCGATTTCCGTTCCATCCTGTCTGAGCTCCGGCGGAATAAACGGCAATCCGAAATGGGCGAACATCTCCTCTTCCCGTTCAAAGGTCAAAACAGCACCTGTTTCCAGGTTCTCAACCCCATACTCACTGACCTTTTCTCCCCGGTCTTTCGCCAATTGACGCAATCTCACATTATGGTCCTTCGATCCGGTAAAGTAATGGAGAGCTGTAACAAATTCCTCCGGTTTCACCATCCGGAAGTCAACCGCAATCTCATGGTCATAGGAAAGAGCGAGTGACACCTTTGTATCTCCGGCCGCAACAATATGGTCGATATGCTCAAATGCCAGAATTGCCTCTTTAATTTTGCCCGGTTCATTTGTGGCAATAATAAAATCCAGATCCTTAATAGTCTCTCGGCCTCGTCTGATACTTCCAGCCCGGGAGAAACGGATAATTTCCTTCATCCCTTCAAGCCGGCTTTCAATATCCTCCACAATCGGAAGCATAACAGCAAGAGGGAGCCTGTCCGGCTTTGTATTCATCGTCTTGATAGCCTCTAAGATATTCTCCTCCGTTTTCTTGCCGAACCCTGAGAGTGCGGACACTTTCCCTTCTTCACAGGCAGCCTTCAGCTCTTCTGCATTCGTGATATGTAATTCCTTATAGAGCTTAGCAATTTTCTTGCCGCCTAGGCCTTGCAGCCTCAAGAGAGGAATCAATCCCTTTGGAACCTCCTCCTGCAGCTCTTTCAGCACTTCTGAGGCCCCTGTCTCCAAATACTCGGTAATTACCGCAGCCGTGCCTTTGCCAATGCCGGATAGCTTGGTAAAATCCTCGATTTCTGTGATGCTCCGGTCGTCAATTTCCAACGCCTGTGCAGCCTTACGGAAGGCAGATACCTTAAACGGGTTCTCCCCCTTTAATTCCATATATGTCGCAATCGTTTCCAATAATTTAATGACGTCTTTTTTATTCACGCTCATCCTAATCACCCACCCGTACGTTCTTAATGTTAAAGATACCGTTAACTATTATTATATACAAGCTGACTCCCGCAACATAAAAAGAAAGACTTCCCCATGAATGGAAAAGTCATGACAGCGGATTAAACCATAAATCCGTTACCCAATTGGACAAAAATGGCGTATCAAGGATAATAGCCTCCGCTAAGAAAGACCCTTGAATCCATTCCTGCAGGGTGCCGATTGGCAGCATTGCCGCGATATAAAGTAGGATAAAGATCCCAAGATAGGTTTGTACGAAGCCTAGAGCACCGCCGGCCAATTTATTGATTTGTTTTAACAATGGCAGCTGGGCAAGGAAATCAAGCATTGAACCAATCATTTGCAGCGCAAATTTCACCAGGATAAATATCAGCAGGAAGGCAATCGCATTATAAAACGCCGCATCAAGATGGACGGCATCAAACAGCATCGTCAACGTTCCATCATCAGAGGACGGGAATGGAACCCACATCTCCAGCTTATCTCCCAAATCCTTGTAGAACATCCTTGCGACAATCAAGGCAATGATAAAGCCGACCAAATGGATGGTCTGGAGGATAAGTCCTCTTCTTAACCCAACGAAGAATCCCAACAACAAAGCAAACAGTATAATTAATGTAACCATGTTACCCTCATTTCTTCTCTTGATTTAATTCTAATTCCAACTCTTCAATTTTCTCCAATAATTTATAATAATCGTGAATGGCATTGACCGCTGTCAAAACCGCCAATTTCGTCGTATCCAATCCCGGATTCTTTTGGCCGATTTCTCTCATTCTCTCATCCACTGAAAGGGCGACCTTACGCAAGTGGGACGTTGCCTCATCCCCTACAATGGTGTATTGTTGTCCATATATCTCAACGTTGACCCTGTTTTTTTGAAACGACAAGGTGTGTGCCTCCATTCGTAAAAAATCCTATCTTATATCATACCACGAAATTGATTTTCTTGGAATTACTTGATAAAAACTGTTAGTTACATAATAAAACGAAATTGCTAAAGAGGTGAAGTAGAATGTCCAATACCGTCATCAAGGTATCCAATGACACTCTCTATAAAATGAAAGACCACTATGCCGCTTCCATCACGGCGAATACACCTGCTGGCGCTGTGTTTTCAGCTAAAGTCAATGGTGCGACGATAACAGCCTATAAATCAGGGAAAGTATTATTTCAAGGCAGCAATACAACGGCTGAAGCGAAGAAATGGGGAAGTACGGGAACAGCACCTGCTCAAAAGAAAAGCGGCTCACCCTTCACTAAACGAAACGTCTCTGACCATTCATACCGTCCACCTGGCACGATTAATCAATTAAATATTATCGGGACAGATGAGGCCGGCACCGGCGACTACTTCGGACCTGTAACCGTCGCTGCTGCCTATGTTTCATCCGAGCATATCCGGGTGCTTGAGGATATGGGCATTCGTGATTCAAAAACGATCAAAGACCCGCAAATCCTCATTCTCGGCCGAAAGATCACGGAGATGATTCCATATAGCCTGCTCGTTTTGCGCAATGAAAAATACAATCAGCTGCAGGCGAAGGGCTATAGTCAGGGCAAGATGAAAGCGATGCTTCATGAGCAAGCCATCAACCATTTGCTCGGTAAATTGAACGACATCAAGCCCGACGGTATTCTCATTGACCAATTCTGCGAGCCTGGCGTTTATTTTCGCCATACTGGAACAACGGGAAAACGTGAAGTCCCGCTCTATTTCAGCACAAAAGCAGAAAGCATTTCTACTGCTGTTGCCGCTGCTTCAGTCATTGCCCGCTATGCCTTCTTAAAGCATATGGACTTATTGAGCGAACAGGCCGGCGTCACCATTCCAAAGGGAGCCGGCTCAAAGGTCGATGACACAGCTGCCCTAATCATCGCAAAAAAAGGCGAAGCCGCTTTAGGACCGCTCGCCAAAATGCATTTTGCCAATACAGAAAAAGCCCGCCAGATTGTGCGTAAGGCAGGCTTGTAAAGGAACTGCCGGAGCTGTTGAAAACTCAACAGCTCCGGCAGTTTTTAGGCCGACACGACGTCGGTCACGAAGACGGTGCCGCATAACGCGCCGTTCTTTGTTCCTCTATCAGCCGCCTCAGCCCTTCAATTAACCTCTTAACTAATCCAGCTTCGGCTCCTAGCTGCTCGAGACATAAGAAAAAGCGCTACGGGAGGCCGATACGACATCGGTCACAAAGACGTCGCCACACGATGTGGCGTTTCTTAGTCTTTGTTCCTTTTCCTTCCCTTCGCGCTTTTTTCTTATGCTTGTCGCAGGCCGACACGACGTCGGTCATGAAGACGGTGCCGCACGACGCGGCGTTCTTAGTCTTCGTACCTCTATCAGTCGCCTCAGCCTCTTAACGATGCTCCTTTTTCTTCCACAGCATACAATACTTTGCCATGGGCTTTCGTTACTTCTTCGTCCGTCAATGTTTTTTCTGGGTCGAAGTATTTTAGGGAGAATGCGAGTGACTTTTTGCCTTCTTCCATTCTTTCGCCTTCATATAGATCGAAGAGGTGGACTTCTTTCAGTAGTTTACCGCCTGCTTCTTTGATGATGGCGCTCATTTCTCCTGCAACTACATCCTTGTCAACGACTAGTGCGATGTCGCGTGTGATGGATGGGAAGCGCGGGATAGCTGTGTATTGAATTTCGTTTGTTTCAGCGTTTAATAGCGCATGAAGGGATAATTCGAATACATAGGTTGCTTTCAAGTCTTCTTTCTTTTCCACTTTCGGGTGGACTTGGCCGGCAAATCCAATGACTTCACCGTCTAAAAGAATATCGGCTGTGCGTCCTGGGTGCAGATCGGCTCTGACAGCCTGCTTCCACTCAATACGTTCGCTCACGCCTAATTGACGGAATAAGCCTTCAAGGATTCCTTTTACAACGAAGAAATCAACTGGTTTCTTCTCGCCTTGCCATAGGTTAGCGTTCCATAGACCAGTCACCGCTCCAGCGAGATGTTCTTTTTCTTCTGGAAGCTCATCACTGCTTGTTTTCAAGAAGACACCGCCTGTTTCATATACAGCAACGCTGTCCATTTGGCGGGCTACATTGTATTTCACTACATCCAGAAGACCTGGAAGCAAGCTCATGCGAAGAGTGCTTCTCTCTTCACTCATTGGCATGGCAAGACGGATGCTTTCGCGTTTATCTAGCGCATACATGGAAGCTTTCTCTTCTGATGTGAGAGAGTACGTCACGTTTTGCATTAAGCCGGAGCCTTCAAGATAACGGCGTACGATGCGGCGTTTCAATTGATAGTCTGTTAGCAGGCCTGGCTTTGATTCACCGACAGGCAATGTTTTCGGAAGATTATCATATCCGTATAGACGGGCTACTTCTTCAATGATATCTTCTGGAATCGTGATATCGCCGCGGCGAGTCGGTACCGTGATAACGAACTCTTCTCCTTCTGTCTTCACTTCAAACTGAAGGCGGGAGAGAATGTCTTCCACATCAGATACTTGCAGTTCTGTACCAAGGACTTTATTGATTTTGCCAAGCGTGATGCTGACAACGGCTGGTTCAACCGTTAATTCATTGACTTCTGCATAGCCGTCAAGCACAGTTCCGCCTGCAAGCTCTGCAATCATTGCAGCAGCGCGGTCTCCTGCAGCGCGAACGCGGTTCGGGTCAACCCCTTTTTCAAAGCGGGCACTTGCTTCAGAACGAAGGCCGAAATCTTTGGATGCTTTACGCACTGGGCCGCCAGCGAAGTAGGCTGCTTCAAGCAGAACCGTTGTCGTTTCATCCACAACCTCAGAGTTTGCTCCGCCCATGACACCTGCAAGGGCAATTGGCTCTTTGCCGTTTGTGATCACTAAATGATCTGGTGTAAGCGTACGTTCTGCCTCATCAAGTGTTACGAGCTTCTCGCCCTCATGTGCCATGCGTACAACGATCTCTTTTGAACCAAGACGATCATAGTCAAAGGAATGAAGCGGCTGGCCGTATTCAAGAAGAATATAGTTCGTCACGTCAACGACATTATTATGCGGGCGGATGCCGCTCTTCATCAGGATGGATTGCAGCCATAATGGAGATGGCCCAATTTTGACATCCTTGATCACTTTTGCAATGTATAAAGGATTTTGTTCCTTCGCTTCTACCTTGATAGAGATGTAATCAGATGCCTTTTCCTCAGAACCGGATACAACTGCCTCTGGAAGCTTCACTTCTTTGCCGAGGATGGCTGCCACTTCATACGCGACACCAAGCATGCTCAAGCAGTCAGAACGGTTTGGCGTAAGCCCCAGCTCAAGGATTGCATCATCTAGACCAAGCACTTCAAGCGCATTCGTTCCAGGAACGACATCACTCGGGAATACAAAGATGCCTGTTGCATATTCCTTCGCGACAACCTTCGCTTCGATGCCAAGCTCTTGAAGGGAGCAGATCATTCCGTTGGATGCTTCCCCGCGAAGCTTGCTTTTCTTGATTTTAAAATTGCCTGGAAGTACCGCTCCCACACGGGCAACCGGCACTTTTTGGCCTGCTGCGACATTTGGTGCGCCGCAAACGATTTGGATTGGCTCCTCTTCGCCGACATCTACCTGGCAGACACTTAATTTATCTGCATTTGGATGCTGTTCTTTCTGCAGAACATGACCAATCACGACATTCGTAATGGATTCTGCCGGTGCTTCCACACCCTCTACTTCAATCCCGCTGCGGGTAATTTTCTCTGCTAATTCCTGTGCGCTGATTCCATCTAAATCAACATACTCTTGTAACCATTTATATGATACGAACATGATTTTTCCTCCTGACTCATTCTTTACTCGTGGCAGTGAAACTGGCTGGTGAAACGAACATCATTTGTATAGAAATGGCGAATGTCATCAATGCCATATTTCAGCATCGCAATACGCTCTACACCCATACCAAAGGCAAATCCAGTGTATTTGCTGGAATCAAAGCCAGCCATCTCAAGGACGTTCGGATGCACCATACCGCCGCCTAAGATCTCAATCCAGCCTGTTCCCTTACATACGGAGCAGCCTTTGCCGCCGCAGATTTTGCAGGAGATATCCATCTCAACGGAAGGCTCTGTGAATGGGAAGAAGCTTGGGCGAAGGCGGATTTCACGGTCTTCACCGAAGAATTTCTTCGCGAATACTTCTAACGTTCCGTTTAAGTCAGCCATCGTGATGTTCTCATCCACGACAAGCCCCTCAATTTGCATGAATTGGTGAGAGTGTGTCGCATCATCATTATCACGGCGGTACACTTTACCTGGGCAAATGATTTTAACCGGGCCTTTTCCTTCATGCTTCTCCAATGTACGGGCTTGTACTGGGGAAGTGTGTGTACGCATTAAGATCTCATCTGTGATATAGAAAGAATCCTGCATATCTCGTGCCGGGTGGCTCTTCGGCAGGTTAAGCGCCTCAAAGTTATAATAATCCTGTTCCACTTCCGGACCTTCGGCAATCGTGTAACCCATGCCTAGGAATAAGTCCTCAAGCTGCTCTGTGATTTTCGTGAGCGGGTGATGATTTCCTTTTCTGAAAGGAGCACCTGGAAGGGTAACGTCAATCTTCTCTGCCGCTAACTGCTGGATTACTGCCTCTTCTTCAAGGGCTGCGTGTTTCTCCTCAATAGCCGCTGTGATTGCCGCACGTACCTCATTGGCAAGTGCGCCAAGCTTCGGTCTTTCTTCCGCTGAAAGGCTTCCCATGCCTCTCAATACTTCCGTAATCGGCCCTTTCTTGCCAAGATAAGCAACACGGACATCATTTAACGCCTTCAAATCAGCTGCTTCAGAGACTTTTTGCAAAGCTTCCTGCTGCAATGCGTGTAATTTTTCTTGCATGATACATCCTCCTATTTAATCAATCTGATGAAATTAAATGAAAACACAAAAAACCCCGTCTCCTAAAAAAGGGACGAGGTTATGAGTCGCGGTACCACCCTTGTTAGCGCAAGCCTAAACAGGCAGCGCTCGCTTCATTTCATAACGGCTTTCATGCCGGCAAACCTTTACGCTTAATTCCAGCGGTCCCGGTTGCAGCTCCGGAGGTGAATTCATTGTTTCCGGCTTCTAAAAATGCTTTCAGTCAGCGGCATTTTCTCCCTGAATAGTAGCCCTTTCAACGAAACAATTACTTGTTCTCCATCATTGCTTTTCATCATCAATTTTTATTGTTTCATTATAATCGAATTCCTTGTCTGTTTCAAACCCTTGGCGAAAAATTAATTCTTTAGCCCATACATCAGAATACCTGCTGCGACCGCCACATTTAGGGATTCACTTTTTCCGTAAATCGGGATGTACACATTCTGATCCGTCTTTTGCAGAAGCTCCTCGCTCACACCGCTGCCTTCATTCCCGACGAGGAGGGCAAAACGGTCAGCACGTCCAATCTCCCGGTAAGGCTTCGCCCCCTGCAAGGCTGTACCGAATACTTTTACACCGCTTGCTTGCAGCCGCTCCGTCCAGTCCACTAAATTTCCTTTTAAAATCGGCAGATGGAACAGGCTCCCCTGAGTAGAACGGACAACCTTCGGACTGTATGGGTCAGCACAGCCATCCCCTAATATAACGGCACTAAAGCCGGCTGCATCAGCCGTGCGGATCATCGTGCCGATATTGCCGGGATCTTGTACGCGGTCAATAAGCAGGACCGTTTCCAAGCTTCCTTCCTCAAGCTCTAAGCGTGGTTTATGGCATACCGCGATAACTCCCTGCGGTGTATCCGTGTCTGCGAGTACAGCAAATACCTCATTATGTACGGTAAACAGGTCAGTCGATTCCACATTCCATTTCAGCGGAAGATCTGTTCCCTCCTTAATGATGATATCCTCCACAAGGCCGTTCTTAAGCGCTTCTTCGACTAAATGAAAGCCTTCTACAAGGAACTTCCGGCTCTTATCGCGTTCCTTCTTGCCAAGAAGCTTCTTCCATTGCTTCACACGCGCATTCTGCATTGATTCAATATATTTCAACTTTCCTTCACCTTCTTCATTAACGTTCTTCCATTATAGCCGATTTTGTATACATAGAAACAGGAAAGAATAGCAAAACTAGTAGAAAGACGACCATTGGAGGAATGAACATGAACCTTAATCTGCGCAATGCCATCATTCATAATGTCACCGGCAACTCCCAGCAAGAGCTTGAAGCAACGATTGTCGATGCCATTCAAAGCGGCGAAGAAAAGATGCTCCCAGGACTTGGCGTGTTATTCGAACTGATTTGGCAGAAAGCCTCAAACGAAGAGAAGCACGAGATGCTTGAGTTACTTGAAACAGCCTTAAAACAATAAAAACGATGACGGAGTTTTTACTCCATCATCGTTTTTTATTAGCTGTATTTAATCCTGTCAACGGCTTCACGATCAAGTCGCTTAACAAGCTCAACAATCAAGTTGACTGTATTCTCGAAATCCTCTCGGTTCAGAATTCCTGCGTTTGAATGGATATAACGCGTTGGAATTGTGATAGCGATGGAAGGAGCGCCTGTTCCTGCTAGATGGAAGGAGCCTGCATCCGTCCCTCCTCCTGGAATATGATCGTATTGGTACGGGATGTTCATCTCTTCAGCCACACCCTCAATGAATTCACGCAGTCCTTTATGGGCAACCAAGCTGGCATCATATAAGACAAGTGCTGGACCGTCTCCCGCTTTAGCGATGCCATGTTTCTCAGATAATCCCGGGGTGTCCACAGCGATGCCGACATCAACCGCAATGGCAATATCCGGTTTCACTGCCGCAGCTGCAGTTTTCGCTCCACGTAAGCCAACTTCCTCCTGGACGGTTCCCACACCACAGAAAATATTCGGGTGCTTTTCATCCTTCAGACGTTTCATGGCCTCAATGGCGATGGCGCAGCCAATTCGGTTGTCCCACGCTTTTGCCATTAGCATCTTCTCATTCTTCATCACCGTGAATTCAAAATACGGGGTAATCATATCACCTGGGCGGATGCCCCACTCCATCACTTCCTCACGGCTGGCCGCACCGATATCAATAAACATATCCTTAATATCTGCTGGTTTCTTTCTTGCTTCAAGCGGCAAAACATGCGGAGGAGTCGAACCAATGATACCCGTGATTTCTTCTCCCTTTGAGGTTGTAACAGTCACGCGCTGCGAAAGCATAACTTGTGACCACCAGCCGCCAATGGTTTGGAAGAACAGGAAGCCCTTCTCGTCAATGCGAGTTACCATGAAGCCGACCTCATCCAAATGCCCTGCCACCATGATACGCGGTCCGTTTCCATCTCCTTTCTTCTTTGCAATCAAGGAGCCGATCCCATCCATCGTGATGGATTCCGCATACGGTTCAATCATGCGTTTCATTACTTCTCTCGGCTGTGATTCATTGCCTGCGATGCCATTAACATCAGTCAATTCCTTCAGCATTTGAAGAGTTTCATCCAATTTGGTCATGCTCATCATTCCTTTCAGTTCATCTTTATATGTATTTTCCTTTTATTAACCCTAACCTATCCTGCCTGAAAATAAAAAAGTCACTCAACCCGAAACTTTTCCCCCTTCTCACTCGTAAGAAAACCTAGATGGAAGTGAAAGGAAGTAAACCAATGGCACTAATTCTGCAAATTGCAATCATATTCACCATCTTCTATTTCCTATATAAAGGAGTGAAGCGGTTCCTGCATCCTGCCCGCAAGCTCCGCTCCTCCCAGAAGCACAAGCAATTCTTCCTGCTGGATGAGAAACATAACGCACGGAAGAATTTCACGCTTACATACAAAGGCTTCTTATTTGAGGGAGAAAAATACCTGCGGGATGGTGAAGACACTGAGTCGGTCAACTCCATTCTTATTTCAGCTGTTTCACCCCCTGATGCGGAAAGCCTGACACAAGCGGATCTTCTCTATATCGAAGAACAAGTCAAGCAGCACTATCCAGAGGCAGAAGTAGAATGGGAAGAACCGCTGCAAACCCTTCCCGTTCAATAAGCTCAGGGCTGATATCATTATACTGCACCAGCACGCTATTCCATTCCAATCATGCTCTTCCAGTCTCCTTTTGAAACCTTATACTTGCTGAATTCGTATAATAGGTAGAAGCAGAGTAAGGAAGGAGTGGTGTTTGCATGAATACGGATACTCGATTAAATCGTTTATTAACCATTACTTCATTGTCGTTATGGTCTGTCCTGGGCTTAATGTTCATCCTATCGTTTGCCATTCCCTTCACGAAACCGGTTTTTGATTTCATGATATTATTGGGTGCAATCGGTCTTGGACTCTTACTCGTTACATTCATGAACAAACGAAACAACGTCGTACAATAAGATTTCGATAAAAATGACTATTCGGCTGTCCGGCTATAAGGGCAGCTTTTTATTTTGCTGATATCGTAAGGACGGTTTTCAAAGTCTCTTTTGGCTGAATATAGGTTAATTCGTCCTTCCGATTGAATTCATCTGTTTGAGCAAACCAAGGCTCCACACAAACAAATTCCTTTCCAGCCTCTGTCCATAAGACCACATAGCGGAACTCCTCCCCGTACTCCAGTGTAACCGACTTGGAGACCTCTGGAAGCGGGAAATCAATTCTTTTTGCAGCTGCATCAAGCAGGGCTAAGGATTCCTTTTTCCCTTCAAGGCTCAGGCCGCTCTCAACAGGCTTGACCTGCCCGTCATTATAATCAAGGAAGGTCTTCGCGTCTGTATGATAAGAAAGATTCTTTTCTGCTGTTTTGAAATAAGGGTGGAAACCAGGATAGATTGGCATTTCCACATCCGATTCGTTCTTGTATTCCTGCTCAATAGAAAGTTTTCCTTCCTGCAGGCGGTATGTATAAATGACCTCGAAATCAAATGGATACGATTCTTTCGTTTCTTCATTGCTTTTCAGGCGGATGGTCATGAAAGCCTCATCGTTCGTTGCGCCTGTCTCCATAACCTCCCAAGGCATATTTCGGGCAAAACCATGGTTCTTCATCTTATAGACAGTACCAGCCCATTCATATTTTCCGCCCTCTAGCTGACCGGAGATTGGGAATAGAATCGGAATTCCTCCTCTTACATTCGCCTTCTCGTCCTGGAAGGTCTCATTATTCAAATAAAGAAGCTCCGTACCTTCTGTGCCATATCCAATAATGATACCTCCACGCTCTGGCGCAGCCTTCACCCAAGCTTTAGATTGGGAATCAATCAACTCATATACTTGATATTGTCCGTCTAGATATTGTTTAATTTGATACATCGGCAACCCATCCTTTTTATTTTCAAAAGGCTGATTTCACAGAAAAATCAGGCTCCCCTTCATCTTCCCATACCAATACAGCCAATTCAAACCCCATTTAGCTACCCTTAACAAGAAAAATTATCCAAAACAAAAAAAATCCTGCCGCCTATACAAGCTGCAGGATCCTTAACGCTCAGAATGAGAGAAGAAATGACTCCATTTAATGACGACCTTTTTCTCACGCATGAAAAAAATCAATCCAGCGAGAGCAACAAGAATAATGACGCCCATCTCGATTGAAAAGCTCGCTATCGAATGGCCAAAAATCGTATAGAAAAAAGCCAGTGGGACGTTCGTCCAAAACACAGCCTTTGCATATTGAGAAAAACGGCGGCTATTGCCCATTAAATAAAAATTCAACAGCTGAAAATGGATGAACGGAATCAAACGCAGCACACACGCCTGAAAAACATTGATTCTTCCCCCGAATTTCAGCGTCTTCTCATCCAAGCGTTCAAGCTTCTTCTGCAAGGATGGCGTTTGATTGATCATAAAATAAAACACAACAGATGACAGCCATAATCCAATCAGCGATAAAATCGACCCGAGCAGCGGGCCGAAAAGCATGCCGCCTGCCAAACACACGACGGCTACCGGAATAAATAAGAGCTGGCGAAGCACATGGAATAACACAAAAATGACAGGAGCCATATATCCAGCTGACTCGATGAAGGCCAGTAAGATCGTATAGTTTTCTCCCATGGTCACACCCCATTTGGTTGTCTGTCTTGCTGCTAAAGTCTTGTACCTTCACTCTTTATTAATATATGCAAGCCCCGCTGATTATGACCACTTAAATCAGTACAAATACCAATGCCGCCGCATCCACGAGAGCCAAAAGAGGAAAGCCGATTCGAAAGGACAAATGCTTCGTCTTATGCCTGAAAAGCTGCATACCAAGCACCCCGCCAATCGCTCCTCCAAGAAGCGCCGTCACCCACAGGGTCCTCTCGCTTATTCGGTATTGATTGCGTCTCGCACGTTCCTTATCAATCTTCATCATCACAAGCAGCACCACACTCATCACAGCTATGTAACCAGCCAATATCATACATAATTCCCCCTCTAAGATAAAACGAAAGGCGCCTCCATCTGGAAGCGCCTTATCCTAACAATTACTTGTTAAGTTCTTTTTTAGCTGTTTCTGCCAATTGAGCGAAAGCAGCTGCATCGCTGATAGCAAGCTCAGCAAGCATTTTGCGGTTCACTTCGATACCAGCAAGTTTCAAACCGTGCATTAAACGGCTGTAAGAAAGACCGTTGATGCGTGCTGCTGCATTGATACGAGTGATCCAAAGTTTACGGAAGTCGCGTTTCTTTTGGCGACGATCGCGGAATGCATATTGCAAGGATTTCATTACTTGCTGATTAGCAACTTTGTATAATGTATGTTTTGAACCATAATAACCTTTAGCTAGCTTTAATACTTTTTTACGACGTTTGCGCGTCACTGTACCGCCTTTAACACGTGGCATATCTAATTCCTCCTAAAATTGAGTCGTTCTCAATTACTTGATATTGTCTAAAAGATGACGAATGCGTTTGAAATCTCCGGAGCTAACCATTCCACTTTTACGTAGTTTACGTTTTGCTTTAGTAGATTTGTTAGCGAATAAGTGGCTAGTGTAAGCATGGCTGCGCTTAAGCTTACCAGAACCAGTTTTTTTGAATCGCTTTGCAGCGCCTCTGTGAGTTTTCATTTTTGGCATAGGAAATTTCCTCCTCGAAACATTACTTTTCGTTTTTCGGTGCTAAAATCAAGAACATGCTGCGTCCGTCCATTTTCGGCGCTGTTTCCACAGACGCCACTTCTTTGCATTCTTCTGCAAAGCGAACCAATACGCGTTGTCCGATTTCTTTATGGGTAATAGCCCGTCCTTTAAAACGAATGCTTGCTTTAACCTTATCGCCTTTTTCAAGGAACTTGATGGCATTGCGAAGCTTCGTATTAAAGTCATGCTCGTCAATCGTTGGGCTTAAACGAACTTCTTTTAAGCTGATTGTTTTTTGATTCTTTCTAGCTTCTTTTTCCTTCTTCTGTTGCTCGAAACGGAACTTACCATAGTCCATGATACGGGCGACAGGAGGCTTTGCATTCGGTGCAACAAGCACAAGGTCCAAATTCACGCGAGTAGCGATTTCTAACGCCTCATTGCGGGATTTGATTCCGAGCTGCTCACCGTTTTGGTCAACTAGACGTACTTCACGGGCACGAATGCCTTCGTTTAAGATCATGTCTTGTTTGCTAATAATAAGCCACCTCCAAAAATTTTAGGGCAAAATAGTTTATATAGCTTTTTAGGCAATAAAAAAGACCGGTGTACACACACCCGCCCATAATAAGACATACTGTCAGATTAACTAATCGTAACCGGTCAGCTGCTCATCATGAGTGCCATACAGGTGAGAAGCGGGTGCTTCTTCTTTCAAAAAGTGCTATATTAAATTGCTCACTAAAACATAATAACACATTGCCCAGTAACATGTCAATAATTGTTCGTTCTTATGACAACAAAAACAATTTTAACAGACTATCGATTGTAAGGCAAGATTTTTTTGATAAACATTTGATTTGAGAGGTTTTATGATGAGGAGAATTGGGTAAAAGGGGCTGCCGGATTAAGCCCTTGTTTGATTATCTTTGACCACCCTTTATACCTTTTGCATGGGCAAAGGGTGGGCTTCCTCTGACGATGACCACCTTTTTAACACCCTTTGACCACCCTTCATCCCCTTTGTATGGGTAAAGGGGGGGCTTTTTCTGACGATGACCACCTTTTTAACACCCTTTGACCACCCTTCATCCCCTTTGCATGGGCAAAGGGTGGGCTTCCTCTGGGCAGTGCCTCGCTTCTCCCACACTCTTCCCACTTTTCATCCCCCTTGTATGGGCAAAGGGTGGGCTTCCCCTGGGCAGTGCCTCGCTTCTCCCACACTCTCCCCACCTTTCATACCCTTTGTATGGGTAAAGGGTGGACTTTCTCTGGGCAGTGCCACGCTTCTCCCACACTCTTCCCACCTTTCATCCCCCTTTTGCATGGGCACAGGGTGGGATTCCACTGGGCTTTCTCCCATGCTTTCCCCCTTCCATCGACGAGCAGTAGCCTGACAGTACTTTCAAAGACCCACAGACCTGTAAAAGGACGCAAAAAAAGACCCTAATGCGCATGCATTTGGGTCTTTCTCTACTCGTTATTTCAATTCGCCTTTGATGATTGTAAGGAAGTCTTCAAAAGGCATAACTTCGGATTTTTGTTCTCCGTATTTGCGGACATTGACTTGGCCGTTTTCTTGTTCTTGGTCACCAATGACGAGCATGTACGGGATCTTGAGCATTTGAGCTTCACGGATTTTGTAGCCCATTTTCTCATCGCGAAGGTCCACTTCTACGCGCAGTCCTGCTGCTTGGAGGTCTGCTTCGATTTTCTTCGCGTAATCAAGGTGTACATCCGGAGATACAGGGATGACTTGTACCTGTACCGGTGCGAGCCATGTTGGGAAGGCTCCTTTGTATTCCTCAATCAAGAAGGCAACGAAGCGTTCCATTGTGGATACGACACCGCGGTGGATAACAACCGGACGGTGCTGTTTGCCGTCTTCGCCAACATATGTTAGGTCGAAACGTTCTGGCAGCAAGAAGTCAAGCTGTACAGTGGAAAGTGTTTCGTCTTTTCCAAGGGCTGTTTTCACTTGAACGTCTAGTTTTGGTCCGTAGAAGGCTGCTTCTCCTTCTGCTTCGTAATAGTCAAGGCCAAGCTCATCCATGGCTTCTTTCAGCATGGATTGTGCTCTTTCCCACATTGCGTCATCATCGAAGTATTTTTCTTTATCTTCCGGATCGCGGTAAGAAAGACGGAAGGAGTAGTCCTCCATGCCGAAATCTTTGTATACCTCAAGAATTAAGTTCACGACACGCTTGAATTCGTCCTTGATTTGATCAGGGCGAACGAAGACGTGGGCATCATTCAATGTCATCCCGCGTACACGCTGCAGTCCAGCAAGGGCACCGGACATTTCATAGCGGTGCATCATGCCAAGCTCAGCAATACGGATTGGAAGCTCACGATAGCTGTGGATGTCATTTTTGTAAATCATCATGTGGTGCGGGCAGTTCATCGGGCGAAGGACAAGCTGCTCATTATCCATATCCATGATAGGGAACATGTTCTCTTGGTAGTGGTCCCAGTGTCCGGATGTTTTGTATAGATCCACGCTTCCCATGATTGGTGTGTATACATGGTCATATCCAAGCTTTTGCTCTTTATCCACGATATAGCGCTCAATCACGCGACGGATTGTCGCTCCTTTTGGAAGCCATAATGGAAGGCCTTGTCCAATCAATTGGGAGTTCATGAACAGGTCAAGCTCTTTCCCAATCTTACGGTGGTCACGCTCTTTCGCTTCTTGAAGGAGGCGAAGGTGCTCATCAAGGTCCGCTTTATTGAAGAAAGCTGTACCATATACGCGTTGAAGCATTTTATTGTCGCTGTCTCCGCGCCAGTATGCACCAGCGATGTTCAATAATTTAAATTCCTTGATTTTGCCTGTGGATGGTACGTGTACTCCGCGGCATAGGTCAAAGAATTCACCCTGTTCATAGATTGTGACGGTTTCATCTTCAGGAATCGCATCAATCAATTCAAGCTTGTACTCATCACCAATTTCTTCGAAGAGACGTTTCGCCTCATTACGGCTGACTTCTTTACGTACAACCTCAAGGTTCGCATTGATGATTTTTTTCATTTCCTTCTCAATCACCGGAAGGTCTTCTGGTGTGATGGACTCATCAAGATCCATATCATAGTAGAATCCGCCTTCAATGACCGGACCTACTCCGAATTTTACGTTTTTGTAGATACGTTTCACAGCTTGAGCCATTAAGTGCGCTGTGCTGTGGCGAAGAATCTCAAGTGCTTCCGGCTGATCTGGTGTGATGATTTCAACAGAAGCATCTTCAAGGATTGGTCTACGCAGGTCATAAAGGGCTCCGTTCACCTTGCCGGCAAGTGCCTTTTTCTTTAAGCCTGAACTGATGGAGGAAGCGATTTGTTCAGTTGTTGTCCCGGCATCAAATTCCTTTACCGCTCCATCCGGGAATGTAATGTTAATTTTCTCGGCCATGTCTGCCACTCCTTTTTTTGCAAAATAAAAAGCCCGCCCCTCAATATATATCAAGGGACGAGCTGTTATGGATTTAGTCATAATACCCGCGGTTCCACCCAAATTCCGGCATTTCTGCCGACACTTAGTTTCTGTTAACGGAGTTCTCCGTCAGCCAATACTAGCCCTTCGTAAGCGTTCCTGACTGAAGTTCAAAGGTGGTAAGCATATCTGCTGTTGCGAGGAAGCTTTCAGCCGGCGGCTTCCCTCTCTAAACGCAAAGCGTTTGATCATGCCCGTGTCCTTATCATAACTTATCTTCTATATGAGGTTTGGTATGTAGGTAATTATAAAAGCTTATGATGACAAAAGCAAGGAGGTTGAATAAAATTATCTCGTATCCCCCGCTTCCCTCACACGCTCAGCAAAGCTTCTAGGGTGAGCAATAATAATCCGTTCCTCAAAGATTTTTTGGAGCGTCCGGATAATTCGAATTTCCTCATCTTCAGCATAAATAAAAATTTTCCGCGGCGCCATCGAAACGAGAGGAGCAATCGTATTGGAATCCACGAACATCGGATTTTCTGCCATCAGCTTACGGTCAATTGTGTTTGCAAGATTCCGTTTGGATATGAGCTGAAAATGCTGATTATAAAAGAAGAATTCGTCATTGTAGACGAGATGGACCTCCTCTAATAGCGGACGCCTTACCTCAAGGAGCCCTCGAATCAGGTAAATAAACTCCTGATAATCCTGTTCAAGCTTATATTCATCAATGGCAATACCAACGAGCGCAACGAGATCATCCTGTATGGAGCGCATTCGGAAATTCCATAAGGATTGATAGGAAAAAGGAACTTGTTCAGAGACAATGTCCTGGAACAAGCCTAATATCCTTTGCCTTACCTTCTTTGGAAGATTATTCGCTCCGTGATAGACAACTTCCCCCTCCCACATTAGCATAGCCATTTCCGCTATGTGCTCCACCTCATCCTCATCTTGGAAGAAATAGCGTTCCTCAATGATTTCCCGGATTTTCCTCTCCAAATGATAAGATGAGAAAAAGGAGAATAAGAATTCTATCAAAGCAAGGCAGACTGCCTGATCCTGATTCGGTTCAAGGCGGAAGGAGATGAACGCTTGTTCATCGTTCTCGGCTGGACAGACTGCCTGTTGGATGATTGGACGACTATTCTGCAAGCGCATTTGCCAGCAGGCTTGTTCTTCCCGTGAATCAAAATACACCGTGAGCAACCAAATCCCTCCAAACTTAACGAAACTTTATAATCCATATATATGGGACAATGCATTCCTTTAGAATGGCATGATCAAATTATGAGGTATGAAAAAAGACTGCCAACAAAGGCAGCCTCCATTTCTATTCTCTTCTGTTCTTTCCATCCATCTCGACTGGTACAGTCAGATTCCGGACACGTTCCATGATTCGTTTCCCCTTCACGCGCTCCTCTTCTCCTCGTTGGGTATAAGAGAAATGATGTTCGAGCTCCTTCCAGTTGAAATTTGATGTAAAGAAGGTCGGCAAATTCTCATGCATCCGGTATTGGAGAATCGGACCGAGCACGTCATCACGGGCCCACGCACTCATGGTCTCCGCTCCGATATCATCAATCATTAGGACCTGTACCTCTTTAAGGGCATCGATCTTTTGATTGAAGGTGTTTTCAGCGAAGGAGCCTTTCAACTCACGCAGGAACTCGGGCCAATAGACAATATGGGAGGAGATGCCGTCCTCTGACAAGCCATTAGCAATGGCGCCGAGGAGATACGTCTTGCCGACACCGAATTCCCCGTATAAATAGAGCCCTTTATTATGGATGCCTTTTTTATAATTATCGACGAAATTCTTAGCCTTCTCGATTGCTTCAATTCTCGCCTCTGTCACATACTCATCAATATATAAATCAGCGAAGGTTGCATTCACAATCTCCTTCGGCACATGGCTCGCGTGAATCAGCTTCCGCAGGCGGTTCTTCTCCTCATGGAGGAGTTTCTTGCGGCATGGCTCATAGGATACATCAATTCTCTTTCCTTGGATGAATAAGCGCGGGGTATGTCCGCCAATTAAGTTGCGGCAGCTTTCAAGCGATGGACATTCATCACATGTCTTCGTTTGAGTCGCATACTCATACAATTTGTTCATGCTCTTCTCAACCATGTCATTGGTCAATTCATCCTCATGCTCACGCAAAAAGGCGCGAACATCCGGGTTGCTCAAAACCAGATTGCGCATTTCATCCCATCTTTTCTGGAAGCTCTCTCGATTCCCCAGCTTATTCAATGAGTCCTGTATATTCTTCACTGCTTCTCACCTCCCTGCTGAGTTCCGCCTTGTATTTGTTCCTTCAGTCTCCGCGCCCTCTCAGCAATATCCTCCGTCTGAGCGGCTGGTTCCTTTTTCTTCTTGTCATCCATCCATTCTGGAATCATTTCTTTCCTTCCGGAGGTATTTACGCGGCGATTCGTTGTTTTGGCCGTTTTATTCTGCTTCTCATCGGCCCATTTTTGGTACTTCTTATGCTCACTCTTGGCTGTATCATAGGCTTCGCGTACGGTCGTAATCTTTTTGCGGGCCCAATGGGAGGCAATCGTCTCCACATAGCTTGCCTGAAGCTTCATATCCGAACGAAGCATGACATAATGGAGAAGGACATTAACAACGCCTGGCGGCAGCTTTTGATTAACCATCACCTTTTCAACAAGCGCCAGATCTTTCTCTGATGGTAGAGCGCCTTCAGATAAGCTGACTAGAAATTCCAGCGGTGATGTCGTTTCAAATGTATAAAGTAAATGCTCCTCAGGCGTTTTCGGCTCAAAGATGGTGCGCTCATATTCCGGCTGCACCCGTTCAATAATAGCCGGCATTTCCTCACCATGATTGATTAAGAACAGCTCACGCGCACTTTTGCGCAGCTCGTCAATATCTATCTCTTCATGCTCATTTTGACAGCGGAGGATGAGCTTGCTCATGTCCATAACCCCTATCTTGTAAAGATAGGCAAGCGTCGCGACCGCCTCCATAACAGCTGGAGTAAAGGATTTCCGCGAGATAAAGCTGCTCTTTAAGGACGCAAATAATAATTCAAAGTCAAATTGCTCGATGAAATTAGCGCTGTATCCCTGCACATCTTTAGAGAAGAACTGATTTTGGGTCGTTGTTTTCGGCTCAGCCAATTCCTTCGGATTCTTGAACTCTGATTCAAATACATCCGTAAATGAGTGAGTAACATCCTCATAATCATCTGGAATCTTCTTATCAGAAAACATCGATAAGAGCCGCTCATAATGTCTGCTGTCGAGCTTTTGCTGAAGATAAATTGGCAATAGATCATCGTGGAAAAATGCATCCGGCGTGAGCGGAGGCATGATTTCATAAATAAAGACATTTCCTTCGGCAGCAGCCTTCTTATAGGTCTTTAACAAGCCGATTCCTTCTAGCCTTCTGCGGCATTGATAGATGTCATCAAGCGGCATTCCGAGTACATCCATCAGCCATCGGTGGGTGGTCTGCTTTGAATACATCATCCCGGTAGTCACCTCGTTAAGGAAGGTCAAATACAGCGAGATAGATAGACCGCCGATCAGCGGCTGATACAGATACTGAATCACCTTATGATCCATCTCTGACAATTTATCCTTATACAGGACAACATATCGATCTTTTGGGTTTACGAACATCCAGGAATATTGCATCATATTTACAAACCTTTCGCCTGCAAGAAGTGATAATGGCAAAAAAGAGCTAAAGAAACTGCCTTCAGCCCTGTTTTAATCTTCTTTTTTTATTAATTCCTTTAATTCCTTAATAAATACGTTGATATCTTTAAACTGTCGATAAACAGAGGCAAACCTTACATAGGCGACTTCATCCACCTCAGCAAGACGGTCCATGACCATCTCTCCAATATGGTCGCTCTTCACCTCGGAGAAGCCCTGATTTCGCAGTTCCTTCTCTACTTCTGTCGTGATTTCCTCTAGTTCCTTCAAGGCAACATGGCGTTTCTCACATGCCCTGATTAATCCGCGAAGGATTTTCTCACGACTGAATTCTTCACGGGCACCGTCTTTCTTCACCACAATCAAAGGTATTTCCTCTACCTTCTCAAACGTGGTAAACCGGTAGCCGCAGGACTCACATTCTCTTCTTCTGCGTATGGAACGACCTTCATCCGCAGGCCGGGAATCGAGCACTCTTGTCCCGTTATGGTGGCAAGTTGGACATATCATTTCGATTAGCACCGTCCCTTTCTCTATAGTTCTATCTTATAGAAACAAGCCCTTTTGGACAAGTGTTTGTTTCAAATAGACAAAAGCTGCTTTGTATTATACGGCGATTCGTCAAAAAAAGGATGCGATTCTTAATCGGCATCCCTTTCAAATAGTTGAATTTACATGGCGTGAACTCTTCTTACAGCAACAGGCCCCATGCCTCTTGGTATCTCAAAGGTTTCCTTCTTTTGAGCATTCAAGGCATCAGCGATATAGTTAGCTGCAACGTTCGGATCAAGGTCACCGCAAGTATATACATCAATACTAGCATAACCGTGTTCCGGAAAACTATGAATCGTTAAATGCGATTCAGAAATGATGACGACTCCACTGACTCCTTGGGGGGCGAATTTATGAAAGGCAACCTCTCTTACTTCAGCTCCCGACCTAAGTGCAGCATCTACAAAAATTTGCTCGATCTTATTCATATCGTTCAACTTTGTTAAATCACAGCCCCATAATTCCGAAATGACATGACGACCAATAGTTTTCATATTTAATTCCCCCTTCAAGCATTTAAACGAATTTGATACCTTCGTTTCTGGCCGCAACTGCCACGGGGGAAAGTTAGTCCTACGAGGTCCTAACCCTTTAAGCAGCCAGTGCCAGGATATGAAGTTCACGGTTTTTAGTATATAATTTTTAGGTTGTTTTTGCAACAAAACCCTGCCAATTCTTGTATTTCCTCCCATACTCGTTGTCCAAAAATAAACCGCTCCCATTTATACGGGAGCGGTTTTTACTATCCTTATTCAGCTTACTTGTGCTTTTTCCTTTACGAGTAAATGGGCTACATGGTTCACTAAATCTACAACCCTGCATGAATAGCCCCATTCATTATCATACCAAGCAAGGACCTTTACCTTTTGTTCGCCAATCACCATGGTTGACAGACTGTCAATAATGGTTGAATGCGGATTGGTGGTGAAATCAATGGAAACGAGCGGTTCCTCGCAAACCTCCATGATCCCAGCGAGCTTTCCGCCTGCTGCATTCCTCAATGCTCGGTTGACATCATCAGCCGTAACTGGTGTTTTCAAGTCAACGACCAAGTCCACAAGAGATACATTCGGCGTCGGCACACGGAGCGCTGTCCCGTGCAGCTTGCCCTTTAATTGTGGCAGAACGAGTGATAAAGCCTTGGCAGCACCTGTTGTAGTCGGAATGATACTTTGTGCACAAGCTCTTGCTCTCCGCAGGTCTTTATGCGGATTGTCGATATTATTCTGGTCATTCGTATAGGCATGAACCGTTGTCATCAAGCCATTATCAATGCCAAACTGCTCATCAAGCACCTTGGCAAGCGGAGCCAGGCAATTCGTTGTACACGAGGCATTAGAGATAACGAAATGATTGGCGATATCCAATTGCTCTTCATTGACACCCATGACAATTGTGACATCTTCGTTTGTACCCGGCGCTGTAAGCACTACCCTCTTTGCCCCAGCTGTTAAATGAAGAGATGCCTTATCACGATGATTGAATTTGCCAGTTGCTTCAATCACGATATCAATTTCAAGACTTTTCCACGGCAAAGCTTCCGGGTTTCGGTTATTAATCAGCAATACTTTCTTCCCATCCACGACTAAATGATCCTCATGTGGAACGACTTCCCCCTCAAATCGTCCATGAGTAGTATCATACTTTATTAAATGCGCTAGTGTTTCCGCAGGATAGCTGGCGTTGATCGCTACAATTTCCATGTTGTCTTCTTTGATGGCCTTCCGGAATACCATTCTCCCGATACGACCAAATCCATTGATTGCAACTCTAGCCTTCATTCCATTTCCCCCTAATATGAGTTATACAATTAACCAAAAATTATATAAATAGTATAGCACATTAGATAAAATACTGTATAGTTTGAACGCCTTTTTTTGGCAATTAAAACCCTTCCATTTGCATAAAATGGGAATAATTCAATGCGATAACTATTAGCATATAGGGTAGCCCTGGCAAACGATTCGAGGATGAACAAAGGATAATAAAAGGAGAGGGCTCTTCGAAAGCCAACCAGTTAAAAAGAATCAGATGACGAAAAGGAGGGAGAAAGATGAAAGAACAGGTCATTCGTTCAGCCATTGGTTTGGCAATCTTTTTGGCAGGAGCGTTAGCCGCTGTGGTATTTCTTTGCTACGAAAGTGTGAGTACCCAATCGGTCATCTGGATTGGCATCATTACAGGGGTCGCCGTTTTGGGATATGGAATCCTCGGGACGGCGACCCCTGCTTATGCTCGTTCCATGGCAATGTTCATGGGGGGCATTCAGTTATGCTTGTTTGTGCCCATCTTTGCAACGATGGGAGAGCCAAGTGCCTTAGACGCCAAAGAATGGATCCACGGTCTCCAAACCATGGGGATTGTGTCAGTCATCCTCACCATCACCATTATGGCTGCCTTGCGAACCCAATGGATAGAGGAGTAAAAGAAGTTCGATTCGTTCCAGCAAATCAGGCAAAACAAGCAGTGGAGAGTTCCTCTGCTTGTTTGTCTTAACTCAGGAGAACCTTAGGGCAAAAGGGGATTCAAACAAAGGCAAGAAACAGGTAAAATGTCCTCTTAAATAACCCTGCAAAATACCAAGGGTGTCGTTAACAAAGAAAGAGCTAGATGTTGAATAAAAAGGCTCTTTTCGTAAGGATTGTTGCTAATGCCATAAGAAAAAGACAGCATTTTGGCTGTCTCCATTGTTTAACTAACGCCTCAGTTTGTGTAAGTACGTTTCTTCACATACTCGACCTATACTTTACATTGATTATAGGAATCCGTAGCAATAGGTAAGCGTTTGAAGTTATCTCCGGCTTTTCCCCTGCTCCACACGGAACGTGCCAGTTTCCAAGCATTCCGCGTTCCATCTGGCGATGGTTTTGATTATAAGTTTCAAGTTACTCTTATTGATTTGGATTATATGATAGGTTCTAACTCGCACTTTTCCCGATATTTATTGATTTTCTCTAATATCGGTGGCGTGATATCCAAACTTTTTATGAGTATATTCATCTTAGTTGTATCTGTCATATGGATTAGTTTGTGTACATCTTTGTAGAGAATGCGTAAGTTATTGAACTTGTCATTTCCGCCGAGATGTACTGGCACGTAGTGATGACAGTGTACATCCCGTGCTTGTAGAAATTGTCCTGTAATTTCACATTTTCCTTGTTTCATACTATATCGACTGATTCGATTGTCCATATATTCGACACTTCGTGTCGGGATATTTGACTCCATTAGCAAGGCAATTTCTTGCTTGATATTCTTATGCAAATTCTTATGAATTAGCGCTCGGCCTTCAACTGTGAATAGTGTCAGACTTTGTGTGAAACAAATAGTGTTCTTTGTCTGAACATTCGCAAGAGGGAAGAGATGAATACCAGCAATTTCAAATGTCTTGAACCTCAAACTGTATAACTTCTTATAGGTTGGCGGCGGATTCGCTGGATGGGCGTATTTCCCGACTGGTTTAAGACGATTGTACATAGATGCACCTATATCATAAGCAAGACGTGAGAAGGCTAAGTTGACATGTGTAGCTCGATTAAAGTAATTATGCAGCCCTAAGACAAAGCTATTAAATCGCAAAGCATTTTGAGTCGTTGGTGAGGCTCGAAGTGCCTCAATTCGTTTCCTCGCTTCATCTTTTATTTTCTGTATCTTTTCGGCTTTCACAAAAGTATGGGCCACACGTTTTTCACCTTTGCGAATGGCACGTATCGTAAATCCAAGAAAGGCTGATTCATGTTTCCGCAGATTAATTACTTTTGATTTTTCCGGTGAAATGTCAAGTTTTAAACGCTCTTTCAGAAAAAGCTTAACGGCATGATACCATTTTTCGGCTGTCTTCCAGTCCCGACATAAGATTTTAAAGTCGTCGGCATAGCGAACTATATAACCTTCTTTTAACTTTGTGTGAATCTTTGCATAGCGTTCACCTTCGCGTGTCGTATATGGCTTATCAAGAGGGAAGAGTTCCCACTGATTCGCTATCCATTGATCTAATTCATTCAAAACCACATTAGATAATAACGGGGATAGTAGTCCACCTTGCGGTGAACCCTTTTCCG
>NZ_LFZV01000001.1:293934-383276 GCF_001183965.1 Bacillus sp. FJAT-27916 | reverse complement strand
TAGGGTAGGGAACCATGGAAGTTTCGCTCAAAAAAATGTAGGGGGAAACAACAAACCAATCAAACTAAGTTAGCGGAAAACAGTTGTTTTAGTAATTTACACAAAAGTGAGGACTTGACTCCATCAGCTTGTCTGTTTTGACCTTTTGGGGAGGGATCGGTCTTCGTTTTAATCGCTAGAGAGCCTGATTTCCTAGTTTATGGGCGAATTTTGACCAGTTAAGGGCGATAATAAGAGGGTAAGGGCGAAATCTAAGCTGCATGGGCGATAATACTTGAGTATAGGCAAATCATCAGTCAATGATAGCTTCGATTAGGAGATCTGCTGCTCCCGATAGGAAGGCTGGATATCAAAATGACGTAATTAAGTAGGTTTTCTCAGGCAATCTTCAGGATCAACTCCTGTTCTTAGGGTGCTGGATATCCCAAGGCTAAGGCTTTGGGTCATCCGAAATTCAACCATTCCCCAAGTGATTGCGCCCATAAAAAAACCGCCCCGCAAATCCTTTCATTAGGATTTACAGAGACGGTCTTAGCCAGCCATTAATCTTTTTTCAAGAACTCCTCAAGCGATTGTAAGGCTTGTTCTTCATCACTGCCATCTGCCGCCAGGGTAATGGTGCTGCCGCTGCTGATGGCCAGGCTCATTAAGCCCATAATACTCTTTACGTTAACTTTCTTATCTCCTTCTATGATGTAAATCTCGGAAGAAAAGCTGCTTGCCTTCTGTACAAACTGTGCTGCAGGTCGGGCTTGAAGGCCCGTTTTTAAATGGACTGTTACTTGTTTTTCAACCATGACATAATCCTCCCTATCGACAGTTATCTGTTTATTAGTGAAGCCTAATTACTTATTTTGAATCACCGGCTCTTAACTTTTCTGCGATTTCATCAATTTTGCGAAGTCGATGATTAATGCCTGATTTACTGATTTTAGCGCCTGAGACCATATCTCCGAGCTCTTTCAGGGTAACATCCTGATATTCGACACGAAGTCTGGCAATCTCACGTAATTTATCCGGAAGGACATCAAGTCCGACCGTGCTCTCTATATATCTTATATTCTCAACTTGGCGCAGCGACGCACCAATTGTTTTATTCAAGTTCGCGGTCTCGCAATTCACTAAGCGATTGACCGAATTTCTCATATCACGCACAATACGGATATCTTCAAATTTCAATAGGGCATTATGCCCGCCGATAATATTGAGGAACTCAGAGATTTTCTCTGCTTCCTTCAAATACGTAATGAACCCCTTTTTCCTCTCCAGCGTCTTGCTTTTCAATCCAAATGAATTCATTAATTCACATAGAGCGTCATTATGCTCTTTATATAAAGATGAGATTTCAAGGTGATAAGAAGATGTTTCCGGATTATTCACCGAACCTCCAGCAAGGAATGCTCCACGCAAGTACGAACGCTTGCAGCATTTCTTCTCAATGAGGCTTTCCGAAATATTGTGCACCATGGAAAATCCATCTTCAATGATATTTAAGTCCGTTAATACTTCCTTTGCTTTCTCGGCGAAACGGACAATATATACGTTATTTTTCTTTAGTTTCATCTTTTTCCGTACGAGCAGTTCAACCTGAAGATCATACATCTTCTTCAGCAATGTATAAATCCTTCTGGCTATCGCTGCATTTTCGGTTTGGACATCTACAACAAGATGGCGGTTTGAAAAGGATAAGGATCCGTTCATGCGAATCAGCGCGGATAGTTCTGCCCGAGCACAACACTCTTTAACCTCTAAGTTCGTCAGCTCTTTCTTCGTTTCCGACGCAAACGACATCCTTTTTCCACCTCTATCTTTTTACGACATGCTTATTAGCTATTGATACTACTGACTTTCAAATCTCTTTCATTTATTAAATCATATATAATCGATGCGACTGCGACTGTATCATGGCGTACTCGATTATGATGAATGGAAACAATATTTTCTTTTATGACACGAACACCCATCTTCTCCAGCCGATTGATGTCAAAAATAACAGGCTGTGCATACTCCTCTTTATACTTCAATTTCAAGTGAGGAGGAATCTCTTCCTTGTTAACAAGGATTGTATCTACGCACTGGGAACCGAGATGCTCATTGATTACCTTCAAATGGTCACTTGCCGTATAGTTCAGCGTCTCTCCGGCCTGAGTCATCAAATTGCAAATGTACACCTTTGCTGCATTTGAGTTTGCAATCTCCTCTGCAATTGAAGGGACGACAAGATTAGGGAGTATGCTTGTATACAAACTGCCTGGCCCCATCAAGATCATATCTGCATTGCGGATGGCCTGCAGCGTTTCCGCCGGCGGCTCAATCTCTTCCGGGCTGAGAAATACTCGCTTGATCCGCTTGCCTGAATACGGAATTTTGGACTCACCGGTCACAACCTCCCCATCATCAAGCTCTGCATGCAAAATGACACTTTGATTCGCAGAAGGCAATACCTGCCCTTTCACATTTAATACCTTGCTCATCTCTTGGATTGCATGAACAAAATCACCCGTAATGGAGGTCATCGCAGCAAGGATGAGATTGCCAAGGGCGTGCCCGCTCAAATGGTCCGCATTATCGAAGCGGTGCTGGAACATTTGCTCAATGAGAGGCTCGACTTCAGACATCGCAGCGAGAACATTCCGAATGTCCCCTGGAGCCGGGATATCAAGTTCATCGCGAAGACGGCCTGAACTGCCTCCATCATCCGCTACCGTAACAATTGCTGTAATATCAACCGGATAGGTCTTCAATCCGCGAAGCAGTACAGGTAATCCTGTACCGCCCCCGATGATTGCTATCCTAGGTTGTCTTAACTTGGACGTCATCTGTGTGTACCTTCCTTTTATTGATATCCCGATGCGTAACTCTCGTATCATATTCATTCTTGTAGCGGTTGCCAAGGAATTCAGCAAGGGTAACAGAGCGATGCTGGCCCCCTGTACATCCAACAGCAATGACGAGCTGCGCCTTGCCCTCGCGCTTATACTGCGGAATCATGAAATCAAGCAAATCTACCCACTTCTCAATAAACTTCTGTGTTTCATTCCATTTCAGAACATAGGAGGATACCTCATTGTCCAATCCTGTCATCGGGCGCATATGCTCAATGTAGAATGGATTTGGCAGGAAGCGAACATCAAACACAAGATCGGCATCAATCGGCAGCCCATGCTTAAACCCGAAGGACATCACATTGATTGTGAAGGATACCTGATGGTTGACCGCGAATTCCTTTGAAATCTTCTCCCGTAATTCGCGCGGCTTCAATTCAGAGGTGTTGTAAATACTTTGAGAACGTCCTTTTAACTCCTCAAGCAAATCCCGCTCAAGACGAATACCCTCAAGCGGCAGTCCTGATGGAGCAAGCGGATGTGTCCTTCTTGTTTCCTTGTATCTTCTGACAAGCACATCATCATCTGCATCGAGGAATAAAATCTCTGGAACAAAAGTCTTGGAGTCATTCAAATCATCAAGAGCCTTAAATAGGTGGTCAAAAAAGTCCCGGCCTCTCAAGTCCATGACGACAGCCACTTTGTTCATCTTCTTCCCTGAGTCCTCCATTAATTCCAGGAATTTCGGAAGCAGTGTCGGCGGCAGATTATCCACACAGAAGAAGCCAAGATCTTCAAAGCTCTGGATGGCAACTGTCTTACCTGCTCCGGACATTCCCGTTATAATGACTAATCGGTGGTCCACTATTTCATTCTCCACTTTCTTATCTTCCATTTCTACTCCCCGTTTCTCTCTAGCTTATAATCGATGAGCTCCGAATCCTCCGTATAACGGAAGGTCCCCATCAACACGCCTGTTCCCTCTATCAGGTGATTCATGATATGACGGTCTCCTTCAGCCATTGGCAAGGACGGAATATCAGAAAGGGCGTGCCACTCGAGTCTGCCTTCCTCTGTCTCCACCAATGCCTGTCCTTCAGCTTCTCTCGCACAGAAAGAGAAAAGCATCCATTCATTCACGATTTCTTCTCCTCGAACGATCACCATTGTAAAAATCCCCTTCAATACGGGATTGCTGATTCGTAAATTCGTTTCTTCATAATACTCCCGAACGACAGAGTCTCGAATGGATTCACCGGTCTCCATCTTACCGCCGGGGGCAACCCACCAATTTCTTCGCGGCTTCTGAAGCATTAAAGCCATGTCATCCTTTATATATAAACAATTGGTTACTCTTTGCATTCCATTCACCTCATGATTACCAACAGAAGCATATAATTATTTGGTCTATCCCCATTATACTATTTTCCCTACGCCTGAACAATGTGAGTAAAACGTACATAAACGCTCACCAAATTGAAATATTTTTCGACAAAAACAAAAAAGGGGCACAGGTCTAAAACCTGTGCCAAAAGTATATAAAAGGGGGTCAATTTCTATTTTAATTCTACCCCAATTTTATTGCGCTTATATTACAGCAGCGTTAAGTAAAGATGACGATTTGTAAATTATTTCTTATTTTGCTTTTTCCTTCAATTTATCCATCAGCTCTTCCACATAATGCTGTGCAGACTGTGCAGCAATACTGCCATCGCCTGTAGCTGTTACGATTTGGCGCAATTGTTTTTCGCGAACATCTCCCGCTGCGAAAATTCCCGGAATCTTCGTTTCCATGCGGTCATTCGTTTCAATATAGCCATTTGCATTTGTAATGCCAAGGCTTTGGAATGGTTTTGTAAGTGGAAGCATACCAATATAGATAAACACACCATCAGCTGGAAGCTCTGTTTCAGCTCCATCAACTGTGGAAACCAATGTTACACTGCCTACCTTTCCATCCTTTTCATTGATGGATTTAAGGGTAGAATTCCAAATAAAATCTACCTTTTCATTCGCAAATGCACGATCTTGCAAAATCTTCTGGGCACGAAGCTCATCACGGCGATGAACAATCGTTACTTTAGAGGCGAAGCGAGTCAGGTAAACACCCTCTTCAACTGCGGAATCCCCGCCGCCGATAACGAATAGCTCTTTGTTCTTAAAGAAAGCACCGTCACAAACTGCACAATAAGACACACCGCGTCCGCCAAGCTCCTTCTCGCCTGGAACACCGATTTTCTTATACTCAGCACCTGTAGAGATAATGATGGTACGTGTTTTATATTGCTTAGATCCGGCATCAATGGTTTTGTATTCTTCCCCATCAATGATTTCCTTCACTTCACCGTATGCATATTCTGCACCGAATTTCTTTGCATGCTCAAACATTTTATTGGACAAATCCGGCCCAAGAATGGACTCATATCCAGGATAGTTCTCGACATCCTCTGTATTCGCCATCTGCCCGCCCGGAATTCCCCGTTCAAGCATTAACGTTGATAAATTGGCCCGTGAAGCATAGACAGCTGCTGTCATTCCAGCAGGCCCAGCACCAATGATGACCACATCATAAATTTTATCTTCAGCCATTATGACACACTCCTCACATCATTCTGTATCCCGTTTATATACGAAAGCTACGCTGTTTATTTTATCATGTATTAGCTTATATTAATCGTATAAAACTATACCAGTAGAGTCCATCGATATGCTTATTGCAGCAAACTAGCTACCTGATTCACATATTTCGACAAAGTCGAAACAGATATTCCATGAAGATTAGCGATTTCCTTCTGCGGAATCTTCTCCCCGCGAAGCTTATGCCACTCATACTCAATAGCCGCAGCCCAAGCCTTTGCATTCCTGAACTTCATGCCGTTTTCTTTCCCCTCCACAAAGACGGAAAACCACAGCAAATAAAGCCCTGACTCAATCAAACGCACCGGACGATGGCGCTCATATAGCAGCTCAGCCACCTCGCCTCCAAAGAAGACCGTCGGATCAGCAAACTCAATGCTCTTCTTATAAAGCAGCTCCTCCTGCTGGAACTTCTCATTCTCCAAATACATCGGGTGGTGCTTAATCATCGGCAGCGCCTTCGAGCGGCTTGATAAAAACAAACCAAATAGACGCTCCTCCGGATAATCACTATCAAGCTTCTTCAAAATCGTCGGCGCATGCTCCTCAAAGCTCGTCTCGAACTCCTCTGCCAGCTCGCCCCACGGCTCAAGCCCCTCCTTATCAGGACTTAAAACCTCAACCTTCTTCCAAGCCTTGCGAGCAGTCTCGACCTTCCCAATCTGATAAGCAGACTTACTCAGCCAATAATAAAAGGTTCCATCACCCTCATAGCCCTTCTTCTGCAGCACACGAAGCCACTGATAAGCCTCCTCATAAAAGCCCGTCAACGCAAACGTCGCCCCAAGCTTCAACAAATGCTCATCCAAAAACGGCCTCACCTTCCGAAGCAGCTCATACACCTCACGCACCTTTTCATCCCGCATCTGATAATGGTAAAAAACCATCCCATTGCAAAGCGCGTGCAAATTCCCCGGATTCTTCTCAAGCACCCGGTCCAGCGTATCAAACGCCTCATCAGCCTTTCCAACATAAAAATACGCCAGAGCCAGATTATTATACGCTGACCAAAACTCCGGATACGTATCAATCATATCCTCAAGCCTCTCGACTGCCTTCACAAAATTACCCGCCTCCAGCAATTTCCGAGCCTCATCCTGGCGCATCATCAAATCATCCTGATACTCAAGCGTCTCCTCAGTTTCATCTGTCTCAAACGTAATCAAATCAAGCAAATCCTCAGCATCCTCGCTGAACTCGCCAAACTCATCCCGCTCCAAATACTCATTCGCATGCTTATAAGCCTCCTTAAACAAGCCCATATGCGCGAAATTATTAGCCAGCAAGTAATGGCACTCTGTCATAAACGGATCAAGATCCTGTAATATATTCAAAAGCAGCTGGTTCGAAAACTGATACTCACCCAGCTCCGTACAAATCACCGCAAGCTGACAAGCAATCATCGGCTCATCCGGCTCCAGCTGAAACGCACGATTCATGTATTTTTTCGCTTTATATAAATCCCTGCGCTGAAAAGCCTTAATTCCTTTCGTAAAATAAAACTCTCCAGTCGGGTTAAATGACACAACTTTAGCATTGTTTACCCAATTAGAATTTTTCCCCATCTAGTCCTCCAAAAGACTTATTGTTTAACCCATAAATTATACCATATTCGGAGAGTTATAGAAAGAGAGGCGGGCTGGGGAAGGGGTCGAATAGTGATGGGCGGCGGGGGAGATCGGGGATGTTATTTGTCCACCCTTTGCCCATCCTTCCTATGCCTTGCCTGGGACTAGGGTGGGCGGTGCCTGGCTTCTCCCATGCTTTGTCCACCCTTCCCCCACCCTTTCTATGCTTTGCCTGGGAATAGGGTGGGCTTTCTCTGACGATTCCCACCTTTTGTCCACCTTTTGACCACCCTTCCTATGCCTTGCATGGGATTAGGGTGGGCTTTCTCTGACGATTCCCACCTTTTGTCCACCCTTTTCCCACCCTTTCTATGCCTTGCATGGGATTAGGGTGGGCTTTCTCTGACGATTCCCACCTTTTGTCCACCCTTTCCCCACCCTTCCTATGCCTTGCATGGGAATAGGGTGGGCGGTGCCTGGCTTCTCCCACCTTTCGTCCACCCTTTGCCCACCCTTCCTATGCCTTGCATGGGACTAGGGTGGGCTTTCTCTGACGATTCCCACCTTTCGTCCACACTTTCCCCACCCTTCCTATGCCTTGCATGGGACTAGGGTGGGGATTGCCTGGCTTCTCCCATGCTTTGTCCACCCTTTCCCCATCCTTCCTATGCCTTGCATGGGACTAGGGTGGGCGGTACCTGGCTTCTCCCATGCTTTGTCCACCCTTTCCCCACCCTTCCTGTGCCTTGCCTGGGAATAGAGTGGGCGGTGCCTGGCTTCTCCCACCTTTTATCCACCCTTTCCCCACCCTTCCTGTGCCTTGCATAGGATTAGGTTGGGGATTGCCTGGCTTCTCCCATGCTTTGTCCACCCTTTCCCCACCCTTCCTATGTCTTACATGGGATTAGGGTGGGGATTGCCTGGCTTCTCCCACACTTTGTCCACACTTTCCCCACCCTTCCTATGCCTTGCCTGGGACTAGGGTGGGTGGTGCCTGGCTTCTCCCACACTTTGTCCACCCTTTCCCCACCCTTCCTATGTCTTGCATGGGATTAGGGTGGGGATTGCCTGGCTTCTCCCACACTTTGTCCACCCTTTCCCCATCCTTCCTATGCCTTGCATGGGACTAGGGTGGGCTTTCTCTGACGATTCCCACCTTTTGTCCACCCTTTCCCCACCCTTTCTATGCCTTGCATGGGATTAGGGTGGGCTTTCTCTGACGATTCCCACCTTTTGTCCACCCTTTCCCCACCCTTCCTGTGCCTTGCATGGGACTAGGGTGGGTTTTCTCTGACGATTCCCACCTTTTGTCCACCCTTACCCCACCCTTCCTATGCCTTGCATGGGAATAGGGTGGGCTTTCTCTGACGATTCCCACCTTTCGTCCACCCTTTCCCCACCCTTCCCTATACCTTGCATGGGACATAGGCGGGAATCACCCGGTTCTCCACACACCTGCCCTCCTCCATCCCCCAAAAAAAGACTCCAAAGGCAATCAGCCTTTAAAGTCTTTGTTCTGGCTTTTATCTGCATGTCGTTCGCGCAGGTTTTTCTCAATTTCGGAGTATGGCAAACCTTGTTCACGCAGCAGGACGAGGACATGGAAGAAGAGATCAGATACTTCCCATTTCAGTTCATTAAGGTCCCGGTTTTTGGCGGCGATGATGACTTCCGCTGCTTCTTCACCGACTTTTTTCAGGATTTTGTCGACGCCTTCCTCGAATAGATAGGTTGTGTAGGAGCCTTCGGGACGCTCCATTTCTCGTGTGGCGATGATACATTCGAGTTCCTTCAAAAAGCTGGCTTCGGTTTCCGGCTCCGCAGATGCTTCTGTCTCTGTTGCTTCGAGCAGCTTTTCTGTGAAGCAGCTGACTGTACCGGTATGGCAGGCGGGACCATTCGGAATGACTTTGACAACGAGGGCATCCTTGTCACAGTCATAGAGAATCTCCTGTACCTTTTGAGTATTTCCGCTTGTTTCCCCTTTATGCCAGAGCTCTTGGCGGGAGCGGCTGTAGAACCAGGTTTCCTTTGTTTCGAGTGTTTTCGCCAAAGAATCCTCATTCATGTAGGCGAGTGTCAGTACTTCCTTTGTATTTGCATCTTGGACGATGGCTGGTACGAGTCCGTTTTCGTCAAATTTCACTTCGTTCATCTCACATGCACTCCTTGTTCTCGCAGTCTGCGTTTCACTTCTTGAACACTCGTTTCTTTGTAATGAAAAATCGATGCAGCAAGCGCGGCATCGGCTTTGCCTTCTGTGAAGACTGGGGCAAAGTCCTCCTTGCCTCCCGCTCCTCCTGAGGCGATGACAGGTACGGTGACCGCTTCACTGACAGCGCGTGTCAACTCGAGGTGGAACCCGCTTTTTTCTCCGTCCTTATCCATGCTTGTGAGAAGGATTTCCCCAGCTCCCAGAGCAACGGCATGCTTGGCCCATTCGACCGCATCTAGTTCTGTCGGCTTACGTCCTCCATGCGTATAGACGCGGAAGCCTCCAAATTCAGGGTCGTATTTAGCATCAATCGCAAGAACGATGCATTGATTGCCAAAGTAAGCAGCCCCTTCTGCGATTAGCTGAGGACGCAGAACAGCTGCCGTATTAACGGATACTTTATCTGCTCCGGAGCGGAGAATGATCCTCATATCATCAACCGTATTAATCCCGCCGCCAACTGTAAATGGAATGCTTAGGACAGAGGCTGCCTTTTTCACAACCTCCACCATCGTTTTCCGTCCCTCATGAGAGGCGGAGATGTCGAGGAATACGAGCTCGTCCGCTCCCTGGTCATCATACATTTGCGCTAGTTCAACCGGGTCGCCGGCATCCTGCAATCCGAGGAACTGGATTCCTTTGACGACACGGCCTTCTTTTACATCCAGGCAGGGAATGATACGCTTCGTTATCATGCTTTTCCCTCCGCTTCCAATAAGGCTTCCGAGAGTCTGAATCGATTTTCGTACAAGGCTTTGCCGATAATGACCCCTTCAATCCCGTCAGCTTGATGATCCTTCAATGATGCAATATCTTCAAGACGGCTCATTCCGCCTGAGGCAATCACCTTTTTACCGGTAATACGGGCCAATTCAGCCGTCGCACTCACATTCGGTCCGCTCAGCATGCCATCATTGGCAATATCGGTAAAGATAAACCATTCTGCCCCCTTATCGGCAAAATACTTGCCTAAATCGAGCACGCTCCAATCACTCGTTTCAAGCCAACCATCTGTTGCGACCTTCCCTCTCTTGCCATCCAAGCCAATCGCGATTTGCCCGGGGTATTTACGAATCATTTCTTCTGCAAAAGCTGGTTCCCGGACAGCCACGCTTCCTAAAATCACGCGGGCGACACCATTCTCCAAATAATGCGCCACTTGCTTCTCACTGCGGATTCCGCCGCCGATTTGGATGGAGACTCCCGGTAATTCCTTCGCCGCCTTCAAAACAGATGCATCATTTACAAGCGAGCCTTCCTTTGCGCCATCAAGGTCGACCATATGAATCCATGAAGCACCCATTTTCGCAAAAGACTTTGCCATTTCAAACGGTGAATCCCCATATACAGTTTCTTGATCATAATCTCCCTGCAGCAGCCGAACACAACGGCCACCCCTCATATCAATCGCAGGGTAGATGGTAAATGTCTTTATCATTGGACAAGCCTCTCCTTCTCTTCTACCAGCTTGATGTAATTTTGGAGCAGCGCTTTTCCCATCTGACCGCTTTTCTCTGGGTGAAATTGCATGCCCATCACATTCCCGAGACCAACAATGCCCGGCACCTCCACATCATAGGAGGCAGAGGCCAGCAGCTCGGAGGTTTTCTCGATTTCCGCATAATAGGAATGGACAAAATAGACATAGTCCTCTTCCAGCCTAGCAAGCAATGGGTGCTCCTGATGGAAATGGAGCTTATTCCAGCCCATATGAGGGACTTTATAGGAACGTCCTTCCCGGTCGATCCCAGCGAATTTCACAATATGCCCTTTCAAAAATCCGAGTCCTGTTGAATAGCCGTGCTCATCACTGCTCTCGAATAATAACTGCATGCCGAGACAGATTCCTAAAAGCGGCTTCCCGCTTGTCACGTATTCTTTCAAAAAGAGATCAAGCTTCTGCTCCCTCAGAGCAGCCATTGCATCAGGGAAGGCTCCGACTCCAGGCAGGACAAGCCCTTCACAGGAAGCGAGCACTTCCGGGTCTCCGCTGATGACCGTTTCGGCTCCAAGCCGCTTTAATGCGTTGTTCACGCTGAATAAATTCCCCATACCGTAATCAATAATGCCGATCAATGCACGCCTCCTCCTTTCTAGTTACAGCATTCCTTTTGTGGATGGAATTCCTTTCACCCTTGGATCAATCATTGTCGCTTCGTCCAATGCACGGCCGAGCGCCTTGAAAATGGCCTCCACAATATGATGGGAGTTGCGTCCATAATGTACGATAACGTGCAGATTCATTCTTGCCTCAATTGCAAGCTTCCAGAGGAATTCATGGACGAGCTCCGTGTCAAAATCACCAATCATCGGTGCCGGAATATCTGCCCGGAATTCGAGATGCGGACGATTACTTAAGTCAACGACGACTTGGGCCAACGCTTCATCCATCGGCACGAAGGCATTGCCGTATCGTTTGATTCCTTTCTTGTCCCCAAGCGCTTTCGTGAGAGCCTGCCCAAGACAAATACCGATATCCTCTGTCGTGTGGTGGCCATCGACCTCGACATCCCCGTCTGCATCAACCATTAAGTCAAAATGGCCGTGCTTGGCGAATAGGTCGAGCATATGGGATAAGAACGGAACTCCTGTTTCAAGCTGTGATTTTCCTTCCCCATCTATGCCAAATGCTAATTTTATATTCGTTTCATTTGTTCGTCTCTCGATAGTTGCTTCTCTTGTCATTGGTTCTTCCCTCCCAGCCTTGCTTCCACAGCTCGTGCATGAGCCTCTAATCCTTCTAATCTGGCGAAAGCCGCAATCTTGGCTGCATTCCGCTCCATATCTTCCTTGCTGTACATAATCAGGCTTGTTTTCTTTTGGAAATCATCCACGTTCAGCGGGCTTGAGAACCTTGCTGTCCCATTGGTCGGAAGAACATGGTTCGGACCGGCAAAGTAATCACCGACAGGCTCTGAGCTGTATGAACCGATGAAGATAGCTCCGGCATGCTTAATGGCACCCGTCACATTCATCGCGTCCTCTGTCTGAATTTCCAAGTGCTCAGGCGATAATTCATTGATAGCCGCAATCGCTTCGTCCATCGTATCAGCTACATAAATACCGCCGAATTCCTCCCAGGCAGCTGAGGCGATTTCTTTCCTTGGCAGGGTTTCCAGCTGGGCCTCCACCTCTGCCTTCACCTCTTCCGCCAATTCACGGCTCGTTGTTACAAGTACGCTGCAGGCGCGCGCATCATGCTCTGCCTGGGATAGGAGATCAGCGGCCACATAACGGGCATCTGCCGTCCTATCAGCCAGTACCGCAATCTCACTTGGGCCGGCAATCATATCGATATCGACATCGCCATATACCTCACGCTTGGCTAGAGCGACATAAATATTACCCGGGCCGGTAATCTTATCGACTCTCGCAATCGTTTCTGTTCCATAAGCAAGGGCTCCAATCGCTTGTGCGCCGCCAACCTTGAAGATGTCCGTCACACCAGCAATGGAGGCTGCCGCAAGAACAGATGCAGGCAGCCTGCCGTCCTCACCCGGCGGGGATACCATCACGATTCGCTCCACCCCGGCGACTTGTGCAGGAATCGCGTTCATAAGGACAGAGGATGGATAGGCCGCTGTACCGCCTGGAACATAAATCCCGACGGAATCGAGCGGTGTACGCTTTTGTCCAAGCATCGTGCCGGAAGCCGCAAGGTCAATCCAGGAATTTTGCTTTTGCTTTTCATGGTAGGCGCGGATATTAGCAGCTGCCTCCTCCATAATGGATAGCATCCCTTCTGGAAGCGCCTCGAGTGCTTCCTCGATTTCTGGCTTTGTCACGGCTAGCGAGGAAAGCGCGGCCTTATCGAATTTTTCCGTATAATGATAGAGGGCTTTATCTCCTTCTGCTGCTACATCGCTTAGAATTTGGCGCACCGCCTCACATTGTGCATCGGTTCCGCCGTCAACACTTCTCTTGAGCGATAGCCCCTTTTGCAATGATCTGATTTCCACGTATGAGCCCTCCTTTTATGCTTTTACATTAAGTACATTTCGAAGCCTTGCCACCATATCAGTAATCTCCCGTTCGCGCAGACGATAGCTGACAGGGTTGGCGATGAGACGTGATGTCACCTTCTTGATAGTCGCATATTCAACAAGCCCATTTTCCCGGAGCGTCTGGCCGGTTGAGACAATATCGACGATTCGGTCGGCAAGCCCAATCATTGGGGCAAGCTCGATGGACCCATTCAATTTAATAATCTCAACCTGCTCTCCCTGCTCGCGGAAATACTGAGAGGCGATATTTGGATACTTGCTTGCAATCTTTGGTGCGACCTTGCTCATCTCTGTATTCGGCAGGCCGGCAACAGCCAAATGGCAGGCGCTGATTTGCAAGTCCAGCAGCTCATACACATCGCGCTCCTCCTCCATCATGACATCCTTCCCGGCGATGCCGATGTCTGCGACGCCATATTCCACATAGGTTGGCACATCCATCGGCTTGGATAAAATGAAGCGCAGAGGCTCATGCTCCAGCTCAATGATTAATTTGCGTGTATCTTCGAATTCAGGCGGCAATTGATAATCTGCTCTACGCAGCAGTTCAACAGCCTCGTCAAAAATACGCCCTTTCGGCATTGCAACGGTTAATGGTTCTCTCATGACCCTGCCTCCCATCCATCGGAATCGATCATATACACAATATTCTTGAAATTATTTGTAAACGTATCGAGTTCAACAATCCCGGCAATGTTTTGCGTCACAACTGCATGGCCCTCTGCACGTAAGGCGGCAGCCTTTTTCATCGCTGCTGACTGCTGGGCTTCATGATAGATAATACATAAGGGCTGTTCCTCCGCATCAATTTCTCCGATTGCTTCAATAATTCGGTCAAGCCGCAGGCCAAATCCAGTGGCAGGTGCATCATGGCCGAAATTTCGGTAAAGCTCATTATATCGTCCGCCATTTCCAAGCGGGAAGCCAATATGGCTGCCGAGCACTTCGAATAGAATACCCGTATAATAATCCATATGGCTGACAAGGGATAGATCATAGGAAAGATGGCCGTTTATTCCTGCCTTCTTCAACATTGAAGCCAGCGCCTTCAACTCATACAAGGCAGCAGTACCTACACCATGCTCCATCATCTCCAGTGCCTGATCAAGCACTTCTGCATTCCCCTTCAGTTCAGGAAGTTTTTTTAATATTTGGCGGCTGTTTTCCGGCAAATCGAGCTCCATCACATATTCCCGGTACCCGACATAGTTCTTTTCAAATAGGAATCGGCGCATCATACCTGCCTGTTCCTCATTTCCCCCATAATGGAGAAGCATCTCCTGAACGAAAGCAATATGGCCGACTGTAATATGATAATGCGGGAGTCCCGCGGCCTGAAGGACCGATGTCAGAAGGGCGAGCACCTCCGCATCCGCTGATAAGGTTTTGTCCCCAATCATTTCAACACCGAATTGCTCAAACTCAGCAAGACGTCCCCCTTCTTTTTCCTGTGCACGGAATACATTCGCGCTATAGGCCATCCTTAATGGATTGCCCTCCTTCAATAAATGAGAGGACGCTACCCTGGCAATTGGGGAGGTCATATCCGGACGAAGCACAAGGCTGTGCCCCTCTTTATCAAGAAGCTTGAACAGCTGCTGGTCCTTGATGGCAGACACCTGTCCGACCGTTTCATAGAATTCAAGAGACGGGGTATCCAAGAAACGATATCCGTATAACTTTGTCTCCTTTGCCATCCGGCTTCGAACTGATTCTTTTAATCTAAATAAATCCGGCAATGTATCGCGCATGCCGATTGGTTTCTCAAACATAAAAATATCTGGCATCCAAAACATTCCTTTATGATAAATTTATACTTTAGTTCGCTAATGTGATAACAAGATGAAGTTATCCAAAGTGTACCCTTCTTACCCCTTACCGTCAAGCAAAAGGGAACTCACTCTCTCTTTCATTCTAGTATGATTCGGCGAGCAGTTAAAATAAAAACCCTGCCCCAGAAGGACAAGGCTCCTTATGTATATCGGTTATCCCCACCACATGGCTAGAACCATAATAGACCAGAGATTGACTACGAGACCGATTGCCAGCAAAAGTATAATGATATAAACATGATTAGATGCCCGCAACTGGCCGCGTATTTTTTGAATGATCATAAACCCGAGCACAAATACATAGATGGCGAGACTGATAGCAGTGATGATAGTCAAATACATTGCTGGTCTATCCAACACCCCAAATAAATCCTCAAAAAAATGAGCCAAATCCTGCGCTTCCATTCCGAGCCAAAGATTCACGAGCATGAGAATGAGGAGAGAAATAAATACAGGCCTGCTCATCGCTCATGCCTCGCTGATTCAATCTGTCTAAAGTGATGCTTATCATGCTCGATTTGACCTTGAAAATAAACAGCCAAGGTGATGGGTGTATGCTTCAATAGGAATTCCCGCTCCCACCCTTCGTCATCTAGCAGTTGAATGGCAGCGATTAATTTTTGACGGCCTTCTATTAATGCTGCAATCGTTTCTTCCTGGCTGCGTTGTCGGCTGATAGCCGCTGATTCCTGGTTCGTCTGATGGACATCCGGACTCTCCGGGAATGGGCCGCCTTTTTGAAAAAAGGGAATTCGCTTTGTTCGCACGAAATCGTCCCAGGGAATAAAATGCCCGGCCACTTCCCCAATCGTCCATTTCCCCTCCGCAATCGGTGTGCGCCATTTCTTGTCCGTTATATGCTTCCATTGAGCGGCTTGATTAATGGAATCCCGATAGTGCTGGATGACTGTATCCTTACCTTCAATCAAATGTACTCACTCCTTCTTTTTATGTATTTCGACATTCTATTTGGAAACCCCTTTTCAGCCATTCGCCCTTAAACAGATTGATTTCGCCCTTAAAACGAAGATATAAAGTCAAGTCCTCACTTTTGTGTAAATTACTAAAACAACTGTTTTCCGCTAACTTAGTTTGATTGGTTTGTTGTTTCCCCCTACATTTTTTTGAGCGAAACTTCCATGGTTCCCTAGCTCACAATCAGTGAAGGTTGTCAAAGATGTCCTTTCCTTTGACTACCTTCACTGATTGTGAAATCATCATGGATGGAAGTTTAAAATAGACCTATTTACCAAGAGATTTTTTCTTGTCATAGCTAGATTCTTGATAATGCATCAAAACAGCTCCCACTAACCGAAACGCAGATTGGGTGTTTGGAAAAATCCGTATGACCTTTTCTCTTCTGCGGACTTCCTGATTTAGTCGTTCCAGTGAGTTTGTACTGCGGATATGAGGATGCATCTTCGCGGGATGACTCATGTATTGGATGGTATCTTCATATCCATCATCAAGTATTTCCAGGGCCTTTTCATACTTAGGTTCGTCACTAAATTGCTTCATTAATTCCTCCTTGAAACGCCGGCTATCCTCTATTTTTACAGCTCCGAATACTCGCTTGATCATGCTCCGTATTTCTTCCGAATTCTTTTTGGGAAGCTTCTCGATTATGTTGCGCTTAAAATGGACATTACATCTTTGCCAGCTAGTCCCAATGAACTCACGCTGGATGGCTTTCTGTAAGCCCTGATGTGCATCGGAAATCACGAGTTTTGGGGATTGGAGACCACGAGATTTAAGCTGTTGGAAAAATCTCGACCAACTTTCGAAGCTTTCCACATGATCTATGCTCAAGCCGAGGATTTCCCTTTTGTTTTTCTCCGTTATAGCTGTCGCTATATAGACAGCTTTTGATACAACCCGATGGTTTTCCCGCACTTTAATGTACATGGCATCCACGAAAAGATAAGGATAATAATCCATATTTAATGGTCTATTTGCCCACTCGTTCACAACGGGATCCAACTTTTGAGTAAGAGAAGAAACAAATGATTTAGAGACACTTTCACCGCAAAGCTGTTCGATGATATGTGTCACCTTACGGGTAGAGACTCCATTGATCACCATTTCCAGCATGGATAAGATGAAGGCTTGGTCACAACGAGCATATTTCTCGAAGACCGTAGGGGAGAAGTCACCACTTCGAGTTCTGGGAACCCTCAACTCAAGCTTGCCGATACTCATCGTCAACTCACGATCATAGTAGCCGTTTCGAAAATCACGTCGCTGGTTGGTGCGCTCATAAGCCGAGGCTCGGATGAACTCATCTCTCTCTTTCTCCATGTACTCGTTTAAGACCAATACAACCGCCGATTTAATGACAGTATCTAGATTAGAATTAATAACGGATTCTTTTAAAATGTCCATATCAAGGTTAGACTGTAACTGAGTCATTTATATTCCTCTTTTCCACTAATTTTTCGTAGCTGAAAACAGTGTTGCCAAGAGTGAATAAAATGACTCTCTTTTTTTACACAATTATATGGACTTAATCAGATATAAGGAAAATTCCATTCATAAAGAACCTCCGTCCAGGCCCAGAAGACAAAAAACAGACAAGCTGACATGTTTTTTAGCATCGGATCTATTTTTCTGAACCCACTTTGCCCAAAAACATACCTTCATTACGCCTTTTTGATTTTCGAGCCTATTCAGGAGGATTCAATTTTCCCCACCTAATTTGAATAGCAGCAAAAAAAGCGGAGAAACCCATCCGGGTTCCTCCGCCTGTCTCTGCAAAGCTTAGTCTTCTAAATCTTGTTCTACTTTAAGAATTTTTCCTGTATAGGCATCGACTTCTACATCATATTCGACGTTTCCGTCCTTGAATTCAAGCTCATATACTTGAGTTTGGTCATCATCATCATGGTCCAATTCCACTTTTGTAACTGTACCTTTTGCGACTGTTTTCGCACTCTTGATGGCTTCAGCTTTTGTGATGACCGCTTTCTTGGCTGCAGCTTCATTGGCTTTGTTTGTTTGGGCAGCATTCGCTTTTTCTTCCTTTACCGCTGCAGCTTGGACTGTTTCACGCTCAGTAATGGTTGCTTTTCCTGTCTTGGCATCAACCTCAACGTTTACTTCTTCTTTATTGCTTTGAATTTCAAATTCATAATGCGGGCGGTTGTCGTCATGATCATATTCTGCCTCTATGATTGTTCCGTTTACTTCCTTCAATGCGATGTCCTTTGCTTCCTGTTCGGTCATCAGCTTCGGGCTTGTCTTCTCCTGGTTGGCCGCAGAGCCTGTTGTCATAGATTGCGCAAGGGCAAATCCTCCAAATACCGCTGCTGAAATGGTTAGTCCGATGAATAATTTCTTCATGATTATCTCTCCTTCATTTCTTTAACTTACTTGTATTGTAGAACGTCCACATTAAGCGTAAATTAGAAAAAGATTAGAGTTTCATGAGAAAGGAGAAGAAAGATTAGAATGACATGAGGAGATCAGTCATCATACGTGATGGTGATGATTTCCCCAGTGAGCGCATGGATTTGCAGGGTTGCCTCATCCTCGTCATTTTCCATATCGACATTGTAATAACCGCCGTCATCCGTTGAGACAAATTCAATCTCATCTATCTCACCGTTAAACTTAGATTGCGCGATATCTCTGACTTGATTCTCTGTGAGCCGCTTGATCTCTGCTGGTTCAGCAGGCTTTTCCTCTGTCGGTACCTCCTCGTTTGTTTCCGATTGTTCCTCTTGCTTAGTTCCCTTTTTAACTACCTTCAAATCAGCGAAGGTACCGTTTATCTCATCGACGATGACCTGATAGACATCGTCATTTTTCGTGAAGATGACCTTGTATTGATCATTCTTTTTCGTCATCGATTGGACTTCTCCATTATAAAGAGAGGAGACTCGATTTTTGATTTCTGCTTCTCCAAAGGTCGTCTTCGTGATGATTTGATTATAAGCATACCCTGCAAAGAGGATAATGCAGATAAGGAGAAAAATAGGCAAGATCCAAAGGCGTTTCTTAGTCATGCTTTTCTACCTCCTTTGGCAGGGTAATGATAAAGGACGTTCCTTCCCCAAGCACACTTTCCACCGTTATCGTCCCGCCAAGAAGCCCGGCGAAATCCTTCGCAATAGCCAGTCCAAGCCCCGTTCCGCCTGTTTGGCGATTACGGTCTTTATTCACGCGGTAGAATCGGTCAAAAATATGGGGGATATCCTCTTCCTTAATCCCAGGCCCATAATCCCTGACTTGAATGGTGATGTCATTGCCCTTTTCAACGAAGACATCGATTTTCCCTTCGCTGTATTTACGGGCGTTATCAAGGAGGATGAACATCATCTGCCTTAGCTTGGATACATCTGTCGAGAAGGAGAATTCCTCGCCGTGAAGGGTAACCTCCCGCTTATAAGCCTTTTGAAAGCTGTCGATAATTTCCGTCAGGAGCGCAGTTGTAGTAACAGACTCCCATTTCAGCTGCAGCGTTTCATTGGCCTTTGCGAGTTCTAGCATCTGCTCTATCATCACCTTCATTTGCCCCGTTTGCGAGGTAATCGCCTCCAATGCCTCACGGTTAATATCTTCATTCTTAAATCCTCTGCGCTGCAGTAGCTTTGCGTAGGATTCAATGATTGTGAGCGGTGTTTTCAATTCATGAGAGGCATTTCCGACGAATTGCTGCTGCTTATTATAGCTGTCCTCTAGCTTATCCATAAGCGAATTATACGTATAGGTCATCTCAGCAATTTCTCCCTTCTTATTGTCCGGGAGCTCCAGCTTGTCATATCTGGAATCAGAGATATTCCGCCTCATCGTACTGGTCAGTCTTTGAATCGGGAGGACAATCAGCCGTACGAGCAGCTGACTTGCCAAATAGATGGGAATGATTGCAAGCAGGGTGATGAGGATTAAGATCCATTTCAAAATGGTCATATTCGCAGACACCTCTTGCAGGGGCTGGACGAGATGTACATTCACCACTGACTGATCTGGCCAGATCATCGGATAGCGAATGGCCATTACAAGCTCGCCCTCCCACTCTGAAACGGTATACTTCTCCCCTTCCTTTAGTGCATAATCCATCTTATCTGCAGTGGATGTTGCCTGAAGGCGCAAAAGGGCCTGGTTATCCTCATCCGTAATATAAATCATCCCGTTCTGCGGAATGTAGGAACGGAGGAGGGTATCAATATTCGCCGTACCGTCGAGCTCACTGATGGCTGCTAGTATTTCATCCCCCTCCATCTGCAGCCGGTGGTATTCCGTGTCATAGGCCAGGTATTTGTACAAATAGTAAATACCAGTGAAGCTGATTATGAAAATAAAGAGTGTGAGGACAGTGGATAATAGATTGATTCTTGTTTGTAATTTCATCCCTATTCCTCCTTCATCACATACCCGACGCTTCTGACCGTCCGAATGACCGAATTGCCTAATTTTTGACGAAGATAGCGGACATACACATCCACTACATTCGTATCTCCGTAATAATCAAATCCCCAAACGGCATCGAGAATCTGTTCTCGCGATTGAACGATATTCGTATTCCTCATAAAGTGGACGAGCAAATCAAATTCTCTCGGCGTCAGCTCAACCACCTTGCCATCCTGTGTGACCGTATGGCTGTCAATATTGACATGAATAGAGCCATAGCGGTACTCATTGATCACAGGCGCTACGGCAGCTGCTGCGGAATGATAGCGCAAGTTAACGCGAATCCGGGCGAGCAATTCTTCAAATTCAAATGGTTTTGTGACATAATCATTTGCACCGAGATTGAGTCCTTCCACCTTATCCTTCACATCACTCTTGGCTGTTAATAGAATAACAGGCACCAAGGATTTAGCCCGGATATGTTTCAGCACCTCGAGGCCGTTCATTTCCGGCAGCATAATATCCAGCAGGACAAGGTCAAAGTTCCCTCTCTGAAAGGCTTCCAAGCCTTCCCTCCCTGTATGAGCGATAGCCGTATCAAACTCCTCAAACTGGAGCTCAAGCTGTAAAAGCCTGGCGAGCTGGGGCTCGTCCTCTATAATCAATATATTGTTTTTCATTTGTCTGTTCACCTCTAGATAAAGGATGGATTCCTCCCTTTTAGTATAAAACAAAAAGAGACAAACCCCTAAAAAGGATCTGCCTCTCCCTGTCGTTTCTTCATTTCTTCAGCTGTATAAATCATCTTCATCGGGTTGCCGCCAACGAAGGCGCCGGCTGGAACATCACGATGGACGAGTGTTCCGGCTGAGACGATGGCGCCGTCACCAATCGTCACGCCGGGAAGAATCGTTGTGTTAGCGCCAATCATGACCTCATCACCAATCACAACCTCTCCAAGCCGGTATTCTTTAATCAAATATTCATGAGCGAGAATCGTTGAATTGTAGCCAATAATCGAGTTGCGTCCAATCTTAATCATTTCCGGATACATAATATCCGGCATCACCATGAAGGCAATGGATGTTTGATCGCCAATCTTCATACCCGTAAAGGAACGGTACAGCCAGTTCTTCAGGCGCATAAATGGCGTGTAGCGTGCAATCATAAGCACAAGGACATTACGGAATACCTTCCAGAAGGAAACCGTCTTATAAATATGCCATAACGAGTTGCCTTCACCCTTCAACGGATAGCGCCTTGTTCTTCTCATGCTTCCACAATCGCCAAGAGATCACGCATATTATCAAGAATATAGTCCGGGCCATATTGCTCGAGATAATCTCTTCCTTTAATCGTCCAAGCCACACCAGCCGTTTTCGTGCCGGCATTTTTGCCTGCAAGGATGTCATGGCTGTTGTCGCCAACCATAATCGTTTCCTCTGCAGATGAACCAATCAATTTCAAAGCGAGTTCAATCGGCTCTGGGTCCGGCTTCGTGTTCTTGACATCATCATAAGTAACAATCACATCAAAGAATTGGTCAAGCCTTCCCTTTACCAAGCCTGGCTCTACGGCTTTACGCATCTTCGTGGTGACGATGCCGACTTTATAATTACGTTCCTTTAGTTCTTGAATGGTATCAAATACACCCTCATACTCTCGGACAAGCGAATCATGATGGAGATGATTGTGCGCGCGGTAATGCTCAATCATTTCCTCAGCACGCTCAAGGTCTAATCTGCTAAATGTTTCGCGAAGAGAAGGACCGATGAATTCATACACGTCCTCACGAGTATATTGATTTGGATAATAATGCTCTAATGTATGAAGAAATGAAGCAATGATCAATTCGTTTGTATCAATTAATGTTCCATCTAAATCAAATAATAGGGTTGTGATTTTCTTGTCCACTAGGGTTTACCTTTCCTTTCTTTGCATCCACTCTTGCCCAAATTCGTGAAATGATCATGGCTAACAGGATCGCCGTTACAAGCCTGATGATGAGGAGCGGAATGACCGGAACTCCGAGCGGGATAAAAATCACCGTATCCTCTACAACGGCATGGCAGGCCACTAGGAAGATAAAGGCGATGGTGATATCCTTCCTGCTGACACCGTCTTCACGGACTGCCTCAAGCATGACACCTGCCCCGTACGCCAGGCCAATGACAAGACCTGCAACAAGTGTCATCGATGTATTTTCCTTCATGCCAAGCATTTTCGTCACCGGCTTCATCCAGGTCGAGAAGAGCTTCAGCCAATTCAAATCCTTCATAATTTGAATCACCAGCATGAGCGGGATAATGATTAACGCAAGCTTCAGTGTGCCTGTTGTTGCCGCTGCCAGCCCGTTCCATAGAATGGCCCCAATACCGGTGATGGTCTCTTCACCGCCGACCGCTCCGCCATATTGGATGACTTCGCTGCCCCCTTGCCAAACAAGGTTGATGACAACTGCAGAGATGAGGGCAAGACCAATCCTAGTCGCCAAGACTACCCACAGTTTAACACCAACCTTTAAGGCAACACTCGTTTCTATAATGAGGTTATGACAAAAGGACAGCATCACTGCGATGATGAACACTTCCTTCACCGTCAATGAGTCAAGGGCCAGAATGCCGCCGATTCCGGCATACAGGTTCAAAAAGTTCCCAAGAACAAGCGGAATAGCCGCATCACCTGGCAGACCAATCAAGCCCATCACCGGGCTGATTAAATCAATCAGCCACGGCAAGACAGGCGTATACTGCAAAATAGAGACAAATAACGTAATCGGGAAGATAACCTTCCCAAGCATCCAAGTTGTCTTTAGACCAGACTGCAGCCCTTTAACCCATGTACTTTTCGTCAAAAACACTCCTCCCCCTTTTCCCCTTATCGCTTACATATCGAGATATTTCTTCTGTGAATGGCCAAGCTTTCGTCTAACAATGATTAAAATGATGCCAGTGAAAATAAGCACCAGGGATAACAGCTGTGCCATGCGCAATGTATCAAACAGCATCAAACTATCCGTACGTAAGCCTTCAACGAAGAACCTTCCGATGGAATACCAAATGACATAGGTCAGGAAGAGCTCGCCTTGGCGGAGATTCACCCTGCGCAATCCAATCAGAATGGCAAACCCAACAATATTCCACACAGATTCATACAGGAAGGTTGGATGATGATAGGCTCCATTTATGTACATTTGATTAATGATAAAATCTGGAAGGAATAAATTCTCCAGGAAACTGCGGCTCACTTCATTACCATATGCCTCTTGGTTGATGAAATTACCCCAGCGCCCAATTGCCTGTCCAAGAATAATAGATGGAGCAGCAATATCAGCGAGCTTCCAGAAGGATAAATTCTTCATCTTAGCAAACACAATTGTCGTGATGACAGCTCCAATAAGAGCCCCATGAATGGCAATCCCGCCATTCCATATCTTCACGATATCGCCTAAGTGATCCTTATAATAAGACCATTCAAAAATGACATAATAAATCCTTGCACTGATAATGGATATTGGTACCGCATAAATCAGCAAATCAATAAAAACATCTTTATCAAGTCCGCGGCGTTCGGATTCCCGCATCGCAAGCCACAACCCGAGAAAGACACCAAGACCAATAATGACTCCATACCAGTAAATCGATACAGATCCAATCTGAATCGCTACCCGATCAATTGTCCCAATCGTCCCCATTTTGTTTGTCCACCTCTTTATTCATGTTTATCATGTTCAATGGCTTCGTTCAGCTTTTCTGTGAATTGCTGAGCCGTGTTCACACCCATTCGCTTCAGACGGAAATTCATAGCAGCCACCTCAATAATGACCGCGATATTCCGGCCTGGGCGGACTGGGATATTCATGCGCGTAATATTTGTATCGATTATGCGCACTTTTTCTTCCTCAAGACCTAGCCTATCATAATTCTTTTGCTGGTCCCAAAGCTCAAGATTGATAACAAGTGAAATCTTTTTATGGCTGCGAACGGCCCCTGCACCAAATAAGGTCATCACATTGATGATGCCCACTCCCCTGATTTCAAGCAAATGCTCAATTAATTCAGGTGATGTGCCGACTAAGGTATCATCGTCCTCCTGCCGGATTTCAACACAGTCATCGGCAACGAGACGATGCCCCCTCTTTACAAGCTCAAGGGCTGTTTCACTTTTACCTACACCGCTTTTTCCTGTTATCATAACGCCAACGCCATAAATATCAACAAGCACTCCATGGACAGCAGTTGTCGGTGCTAATTTACTTTCAAGGAAATTCGTTAAGCGGCTTGAGAAGCGTGTTGTTTTCGTCGTACTGCGAAGAACTGGGACGGATACCTTCTCTGATGCGAGAATTAGTTCTTCTGGAATATCAATGCCTCTCGTGACAATAATACATGGTGTAATATCACTGCATAGACTCTCCATCCGGCTTAAACGCTCTTCAGGAGTGAGTCTGGAGAAAAATGTCAATTCAGTCATACCGAGGATTTGAATACGGTCAGCCGGGTAATAATCAAAATATCCGGCGATTTCAAGTCCAGGCCTTGATAAATCACTTACTGTAATTGGTCTATTGATGCCTTCTTCGCCACTGATCAGTTCAAGATTAAACTCATCAATGAGATCTACTGTTTTTACTTTGGGCAAAAAAATTCCCTCCCTGAACATTATTCGGAAATCGTGTTTCCATTTTATCATTATTTCCTATTAAACCATACACTAACAGAGATTTAATTCTGTTTTTCTGGCGTAGGATACGGTAGGATAAGGATAGAAATATTCATATAAGGAGAGCTGAGAGAATGACCATACTAATCAAGAATGCCACTATCTATCTTGAAGATTCCATCCTGCAAGACGGATATATACTAATTGATGGTGAAATCATAAAAGAGATAGGGCCAGCACACCAAGCTCCCGAACAAGCCGATGAGGTATTAACGATTGCGCAAAACGAAGTCGTGGTTCCCGGGTTTATTGATATGCATATTCATGGTGCTGGTGGAAGCGATGTCATGGATGGTACGACGGATGCCCTCAACTGCATGGCGAATACCCTCCCTAAAGAAGGTACGACATCCTTTTTAGCCACGACTATGACTCAATCTCCTGAAAATATCGAACAGGCTTTGCAAACAGTTCAACAATACAGCAAGTCTGAGAACATTTCTGGAAAAGCCGACGTCATCGGCGTTCATTTAGAAGGTCCCTTCGTCAATCCTTCAAAGGCTGGTGCCCAACCAGTTCAATATATCATTAACCCTGACCCCGAATTGTTCAAGAAATGGTCCGAGATCTCCGGACACACCATTAAACAAGTTACACTCGCCCCAGAGGAGCCAGGCGGCAAAGAATTGGTTGAACTATTGACTGCAGCAGATATCATCCCATCCATCGGCCACACAGGTGCAACCTATGAGCAGGCAATGGAGGCAGCGTCCGAGGGGCTAAGCCAAGCTACTCATCTATTCAATCAGATGACCGGCCTGCATCATCGCGATATCGGTGCAGCAGGAGCTTCTCTCATGAATGAAGATATTTATGCAGAAATAATCGTCGATGGAATCCATGTATCCCCTGAAATGGTGAACCTTGCACTTAAGCTGAAAGGAGTGGACCGAACCATCCTTATTACGGATGCGATGCGTGCCAAAGGACTTTCAGACGGCACTTATGATCTTGGCGGACAAGATGTGTTCGTTAAAGGCAAGGAAGCACGATTGGCTGACGGAGCCCTTGCAGGAAGCATCCTTAAAATGAATGATGCCTTAAAGAACATGATGGAATTCACCGGCTGCTCATTAAGAGATGCCGTTCAAATGGCCGCCGTCAATCCTGCCAAGCAATTGAATATATATGACAAGAAGGGCAGCATTGCTGCTGGGAAAGAAGCAGATATCGTCATTCTCGATGAAGACTGCCAGGTACGCGCAACCATTTGCCGAGGAAAAATTGCCTATAGAGGAGAATCAAAGTAATGTCACAAATCAACATGAAGATTATCGTAGTAGAAAATTATGATGAAATGAGCAAGAAAGCCGCTGAAATTCTCATTAAGAAGGTTCAAGAAAAACCGAATGCCGTTCTCGGGTTAGCTACGGGCAGTACACCGGTTGGGCTATACAAGGAATTAATCGAAGACCATCAGCAAAATGGGACAAGCTACAAGGATATCCATACAGTCAATCTGGATGAATACATCGGGCTTCCACAAGAGGATAAAAACAGTTATTTCACCTTTATGTATGAGCATCTTTTCAAATATCTTGAGATTCCGAAGGAGCATACACACATCCCAAGCGGAGATACAGAGGATCATGCAAAGGAATGCAAACGATACGAGGAAATTATTGAGTCACTTGGACAAGTTGACCTTCAAATACTCGGAATTGGATCTAACGGACATATCGGCTTTAATGAACCAGGGACTCCTTTCACAGGAGACACACATATCATTGATTTAAAGGAAAGCACGCGCCAAGCAAATGCCCGTTTCTTCGAATCCATTGATGAGGTGCCAACGCAAGCCATCACCATGGGAATCGGCACAATCATGAAGAGCAAGGAAATTCTGCTTCTAGCCTCCGGCAAAGCAAAAGCAGAAGCAATCCATGGCATGATTCATGGAGAGATGACAGAAGAGCTGCCTGCGAGCATCCTTCAATCCCATCCGCATGTAACCCTTATCGTTGATAAAGACGCTTATTCCTTATGTAAATAAGACAACCCACTAGACAAACCTGCCAAGCTTTTCAGGTTTGTCTTTTTTCTTTTTTATGGTCCCGTTTGTAGGCTTGTCTCATATAGTAAGGATAAAAGAAAGAGGGGGTTATAAGCTTGAAGATTGTTCTTGATGCAGGACATGGTTATTCCACTCTAGGCAAGCGGACGCCGGATGGGATGAAGGAATATGAATTTAATCGGGCAGTTGCTCTCTATGTACGTGATTTTCTTTCAGGTTATACGAATCTAGAGGTGCTGTTCACGCATAATGATGAGCAGGATGTCCCGTTAGAAGTACGGACAGCAAAAGCCAATGAGCTTGGTGCTGATTGCTTCCTATCCATCCATGCTAATGCAGCAGGAAACGGCGGCTGGCACGAGGCTGAGGGAATAGAGACCTTTATACACTCATCCAAGCCAAGGGATGCCCAAATCCTAGCCGCAGAGATCCAAGAGAAGCTCATTACCGCTACCGGACGCAAAAATCGAGGAGTAAAGACAGCCAATTTCCACGTACTTCGGGAAACGCGAATGACAGCTGTTCTGGTCGAATGTGGTTTCATGACACATAAGATTGAAAGCAGGCTGCTCAAGAAGGAGGATTATCGAACGCAATGCGCCCAGTCAATCGCCCAGTCAATTGTGTCCCATTATGGTCTCACGAAGAATAGACAAGCTGCCACTCAGAAGCAGAAGCTGTACAAGGTGCAGGTCGGAGCCTTCTCCAGTAAGCATCGAGCAGAACAGCTTGCCTCAGAGCTCCAAAGGCTCGGATATGACACCTTTATCGTTCAATAAGAAAGGCCTGAAGCAGTTTGCCCGCTTCAGGCCTTTCTTTCTTAATCCGTCACGCTTTCCATGATGGTATTCACGAAGGATAAAATCACCGAAACAAGGAAGGTCAACCAAAATCCATCGATTTGAAAAGCACTGCCCATCATGGCATCAACAATGCTGAGCACAATCGTATTGATAAAGAGCAAGAAAATGCCTAATGTCACAATCGTAATTGGCAGCGTCAAGACGGTAACAATCGGTTTGACAATGACATTACAAATGGACAAGACGATTGCCGCGATAATCGCTGTTCCAAATCCGGAAACATGCACACCTTCAAATACTTGCATCAATAAAACGAAAACCGCTGCATTGACGAGTATTTTCAAAACCCATTTCATTTGCGATCCTCCTCCATGCGCTCCCTCGGCATAATGTAACTAAGTATTGTATAAGGGATGATTAACAGAAAACTGGTCGGAATTAAACCGATAACGAATAGTACACGCAGAATAATCGGCTTAATGCCGAAATACCGGCTAATCCCGCCTAATACTCCCAATAAAACCTTATCGGAGTAATTGGTTCTCATAAGCTTCTTCTTCATATAGTTGTTCTCACAACTCCTTTAAATCATACGCATAACTTTTTAAAGCGTATGCTTTACTTTAATGCTTCCTGCCTTGGATTCGGCAAACACATGCATGGAATGCTGTTCTTCCACCGTTGATTGGAAGCGAAGCATCTTTTGAACAATGTCATTCTTCTCTTCAATAACTTGAATACCCTTCAAGTCAAGATTGAAACTGCCAAGATTCGACTTTAACTCACCGTCACAGCTAATGCCTTGCGGGATTTGCAAATTAATGCTTCCTGCCTGCGCCTTAGCACGAAGGGTTTCTCCGTATTGGCCTGTTTGCTTGCACTGAATACTCCCATTAATGGTTTGAACATCGGCAGTGCGGAATGCGCCATCCACCTGAATAGATCCATTCATCGTATCGATTTCCAGCTCACCTGCATCAAAGGAATTCAGCTTAATAGAACCGTTAACCGTCTCAAATTCAGCCTCACGTGTATGGAAGTCACGGAAGGAGATGGTTCCGTTCGCTGTCTTCGTCTTAATCTCATCAACCTTAAGATTTTCTCCATTGATGCTTCCGTTGAACAAGCGGACCCGAAGCTCCTGATATTGACTGTTCGGCACCTTAATAACCGCTTTTAATTTAATGGCACGGTCTTGAAGCATGAACTTCAGCTTGCCATTCTCAATCTTATTCACGATTTGGTTTTGAAGCTTCTCCCTCGCTTCTGTTGTTGTTTCAGCTCGATATACCTTCGCCTTGCATTCAATATCCACCACATTCTGATCCCACGGAATGATAGACACCTCTCCATTAGCTACATCAATATCAATGATTTGGAAAGGCTTTGCTTCCTGGTGGTATAAGTGGTCAATCTCTATGCTGGATCCGAAATTCCAGTCAAAATCGATATCTTTAATTTTCTTCACGACATCATCTACAACGCCCAAGATACGGTCCATCGTTGAGACAGACTTCTTCGTTTGCTGCTCTTGTCTCTTCTCACCTTCAGGCTGCGCAGTCGTTGCAAGCTCTCTCGATTCTTGCTGGCTTTCTTCTTGGATGAGCTTTTCTTTCTTGTCTAATTGTTCGAGCAGAAGCAATGCCTCATCCGCATTTAAAAGGCCTTCCTTCACCATTTCCAGAATTCGTTTTTTTTCATCATTCATATCAGTCATCTCCCTTATAACATGGTTTAAACCTATGCAAAAATTTATGACGTTATGTGTATGCGTAAACTGTTCCTTCTAACATGTACGATTAACAACAAGAAAGGTTTCCACAAATGCCTATTTTCAAGGAAAAGAGAGGCACGGGCAGCAATCACCTGACGATTCGTCCCATAATTGATACCCGCGCCTTTCCTTTACGCAATCATCCGTATTCTTATCATGGTGCATGGTGACCATTAGCCGGCCAACAAAGTCTGGTTACTGACCTGCCTTCTGCGTCAGCCTTTCCTCCATCCGCTTGCGGTCGCGTTCAAGAATAGGCTTCAAATATTGACCCGTATAGGATTCTGGAGTCTCTGCAATATGCTCAGGCGTGCCGGATGCAAGAATGGTTCCGCCCTTTTCGCCGCCCTCAGGACCAAGGTCAATCAAGTAATCAGCTGCCTTGATGACATCCAAGTTATGCTCAATAACCAGCACAGTATCCCCATTATCAACGAGTCTCTGCAATACTTTCAGCAGATGGGAAATATCCTCCACATGCAGCCCTGTCGTCGGCTCATCCAGAATATAGAGCGAACGGCCGTTTGAGCGCCTATGAAGCTCACTTGCTAATTTCACCCGCTGGGCTTCTCCCCCAGATAAGGTTGTAGCCGGCTGCCCGAGCTTAATATATCCGAGTCCCACATCATGGATGGTTTGAATCTTCCGCTTGATCTTCGGAAGGTTTTCAAAGAATTGAAGGGCCTCATCGACCGTCATATCCAGGATATCAGAAATACTCTTCCCTTTATAGGTGACCTCTAATGTTTCACGGTTGTACCGTTTGCCATGACAAACCTCACAAGGTACATAAACATCCGGCAGGAAATGCATCTCTATTTTGATAATACCGTCCCCGCGGCAGGCCTCACAACGTCCGCCCTTTACATTAAAGCTGAAGCGGCCCTTTTGATAGCCTCGCACCTTCGCCTCATTCGTGGAGGCAAATACATCACGAATATCATCAAACACCCCTGTATAGGTAGCCGGGTTAGAGCGCGGTGTCCGGCCGATTGGAGATTGGTCGATATCAATAACCTTCTCAAGCGCCTCAATCCCTCTTATCTCCTTATGAAGGCCTGGCTTCGCCTTGGCTCGGTGCAGCTTATGCGCCAATGCCTTATGAAGAATTCCATTCACAAGCGTACTTTTACCTGAGCCTGATACACCGGTTACCGCGACAAATGTTCCAAGCGGGAAGGAGACATTGATATTGCGAAGATTATTCTCGCGTGCTCCGCGTATCTCAATCTTCTGCCCATTTCCTTGCCTGCGTTCATGCGGAAGCGGAATGAACTTCTCTCCTGATAGATATTGCCCGGTTAAGGAATTCGGATTCTTCATGACCTCCTCCGGGGTACCTGCAGCAACAATTTGCCCGCCATGTGAGCCGGCACCAGGACCAACATCAATTAAGTAATCAGCTGCAAGCATCGTATCCTCATCATGCTCGACAACGATAAGCGTGTTCCCGATATCCCGCATGCTGCGCAGCGCCTCAATCAATCGATCATTGTCACGCTGATGAAGCCCGATAGACGGTTCGTCCAGAATATAAAGAACACCCGTCAAGCGGGATCCGATCTGAGTAGCCAGGCGGATTCGCTGGGCTTCCCCGCCGGAAAGCGTGCCGGCTGCCCTGCTCAGTGTTAAATATTCAAGCCCCACATTATTGAGGAACCCAAGCCGCTCTTTGATTTCTCGGAAAATAGATCGGCCGATGCTCATATCCTTATCTGACAGCTTTAAGCCATCGAAGAATTTATAAGCATCCTGAATGGAAAGCTCAGTCACCTGGCCGATATGACGTCCGTCTACCAGAACAGCCATGCTTTCTTTCTTCAAGCGGTATCCTTTACACGTCGGGCATTTCTGCTCGGCCATATATTTCTCCATCTGGTCACGGATATAATCTGAAGTCGTTTCCCTATAGCGGCGCTCCACATTATTCAGCACCCCTTCAAACTCCACATCATTCTCACGAATTTGGCCGAAATCATTCTCATAGCGGAAATGAATTTTCTCTCCGTCTGAACCATACAGAATCTTATCTAATTGATCCTCTCTAAGCTGAGAAACCGGCACATCCATATCAATGCCATAATGGTCAGCAATACACTCAAGCAACTTCAGATAATATTGTGAGCTCGTTGGCTGCCAAGGAGCAATCGCATGCTGGCGCAGCGTCAATTCCGGATCTGGAATGACCGCATCTCGGTCAACCTTCAGCTTATATCCAAGTCCATCGCAGGTCGGGCAAGCACCGAATGGACTATTAAAGGAGAAAATACGCGGCTCCAGCTCACCAATGGAGAAACCGCAATATGGACAGGAATGATGTTCGCTGAAGAGAAGCTCCTCTTGGCCGATGACATCAATCATGACTTTCCCATGTCCGATGGCAAGCGCTGACTCAAGGGAATCAGATAGTCGTGATGCTATGCCCTCCTTCACGACTATCCGGTCAATGACCACTTCGATAGAGTGGGTTTTATTCTTATTAAGCTCAATATTATCGTCCAAATCATACATTTCATTATCTATGCGGACCCTTACATACCCTTGCTTCTTAATATCCTCAAGAAGCTTGGCATGAGTCCCTTTTCTGCCTGTCACCGCAGGAGCAAGCACCTGAATTTTCGTCCGCTCCGGATACTCTAATATTCGGTCCACCATCTGCTCAATGGTTTGGGAGGTAATTTCAATTCCATGCTTCGGACAGATTGGTTTTCCGACCCGGGCATACAAAAGCCTCATATAATCATAAATTTCCGTTACAGTCGCCACCGTTGAACGAGGGTTGCGGCTCGTCGTTTTCTGGTCAATGGAGATAGAAGGGGACAGCCCTTCAATGCTGTCCACATCCGGTTTATCCATTTGACCAAGGAATTGCCGCGCATAAGCGGACAAAGACTCCACATAGCGCCGCTGACCTTCCGCATAAATCGTATCAAAGGCGAGCGATGATTTACCGGAGCCGGAGAGTCCTGTCAAAACAACCAATTGGTCACGCGGAATCGTCACATCGATATCCTTCAGATTATTCTCCCTTGCTCCTTTAACAATGATTTTATCTAATGCCATCCTTTGTTCATCCTTCCACTTTCAGCTCTAATATCAAGTCCCTAAGCTCAGCCGCACGCTCAAAGTCCAGGGCGCGGGCTGCATCCTTCATCTCTTTCTCCATACGGGCGATAACCTGCTGGCGATCTTTCTTAGACAGGTTCTCATATTGTCTAGCCGTACGCTCCTCTTCCCCTGCTTCTGCTGCCTGCGTGGCACGTATAACATCCCGAATATCCTTCTGGATTGTCTTCGGTGTAATGCCATGCTCAATATTATAGGCTTCCTGAATCGCCCTTCTCCGCTTCGTCTCTGAGATGGCAATCTCCATGGAATTCGTCATCCGGTCCGCATACATGATGACATGACCATTCGCATTACGCGCCGCCCGCCCAATCGTTTGGATAAGCGAACGCTCAGAACGCAGGAACCCTTCCTTATCCGCATCCAATATAGCGACAAGGGAGACTTCCGGTATATCAAGTCCCTCCCTGAGCAGATTGATGCCGATAAGCACATCATACTTACCAAGACGGAGGTCGCGGATAATCTCAATCCGTTCGAGTGTTTTAATCTCTGAATGAAGGTACTGAACCTTCACGCCCAGCTCCTTCAAATAATCCGTCAAGTCCTCAGACATCTTCTTCGTCAAAGTCGTCACAAGCACCCGTTCATTCTTCGCAATGCGGTCATTAATCTCACCAAGCAGATCATCAATCTGTCCTTCAATCGGACGGACATCAACATTTGGGTCCAGAAGACCAGTTGGACGGATAATCTGTTCAATCACGCCAGGTGAATGCTCCTCCTCATATGGTCCAGGGGTAGCAGATACATAAACGATCTGATTGATATGCTCTTCAAATTCCTTGAAATGCAGAGGGCGGTTATCCATAGCAGAAGGCAGACGGAAACCATGGTTCACAAGTACTTCTTTTCTGGCCCGGTCCCCATTGAACATCCCTCTAATCTGCGGAATTGTCACATGGGATTCATCAATGACCATCAGGAAATCGTCCGGGAAGTAATCGAGCAAGGTATATGGTGTCGAGCCTGCAGGACGCAGGGTCAAATGACGCGAGTAGTTCTCAATACCGGAGCAAAAGCCCATTTCACGCATCATCTCCAGGTCATACCTTGTTCTCTGTTCCAGCCGCTGAGCCTCAAGAAGCTTCCCTTCCTCACGGAAATGGGCAAGCTGCTCCTCGAGTTCCTTCTCAATATTTTCAATAGCGATGCGCATCTTCTCCTCACGTGTAACGAAGTGGGATGCCGGGAATATAGCGACATGCTCACGTTCGCCAAGAATCTCTCCGGTAAGGGCATCCACCTCGCGAATCCGTTCGATTTCATCACCGAAGAATTCAATGCGTATGCAGTGTTCATCCTTGGAGGCTGGGAAAATTTCTACCACATCTCCCCTTACCCGGAATGTTCCACGGTGGAAGTTCAAATCATTTCGTTCATATTGGATATCAACCAGCCTGCGCAGCAGCTGATTCCGTTCAAGCTCCATGCCGCTTCTTATGGAGACGACCATCTCCTTGTATTCCTCCGGAGAACCGAGTCCATAGATGCAGGAAACACTGGCAATGATGATGACATCATTCCGTTCAAAAAGAGCCGAGGTCGCCGAGTGGCGCAGCTTATCAATCTCATCATTAATGCTCGCATCCTTCTCAATGAAGGTATCTGTCTGCGGGACATAGGCCTCTGGCTGATAATAATCATAGTAGCTGACAAAATATTCGACAGCATTATTCGGGAAAAACTCCTTAAACTCGCTGTATAACTGTCCAGCGAGTGTCTTATTATGGGCAATAATTAATGTCGGTTTATTAACCTCTTTAATGACATTGGAGACCGTAAATGTCTTCCCGGTTCCCGTTGCACCAAGGAGGGTTTGATGCTTCACTCCGTCATTAATGCCCTTGACAAGTTTCTTGATTGCCTCCGGTTGATCTCCCTCTGGTGAATACTTGGAAACCAGCTCAAATTCTCTCTTCACTCCATATGCCCCCTTCATTGAACTTGGCGAGGCTGCGTCCGCCACAACAATCTATTAGTATGAATAGTTTACCACAATAGCCTATTTAGAAACCACCAAAAAGCGAACAAGCATTCGTATTTATATAACAGCGTATCCATCATTCTTCATTTATGCCCAATAATGCAAGAAAAGAGTCTTCCAGAAGGAAAGACTCTTACGATTATTCACGCACTTTTAGCGGCACGATTCCGTTCAATCATCCGTTTTGAATACCAGAAACCAGCGGTAAGTGAGAACGCATCTACAATAATCAGAGGCCAGGAAGATGTAAACCCCCGATAAGCTGATGCGGCAATCAAGGCTACCGTCAACAGCAACCCAACAACATAGCTGTATGTAACCCTTGAAAACAGCACAACCAATAGACCGGGTGCCAGCAAGGCTGCTAATATCTTCATCAAAGCACTCCTTTCGTTCGTGCACAATCACTCCTTCTATTATACAATGTTTTCCCACACCTACAAATAAATTACATTTCTACTCAATCAATTTCGCATGCACAACCATTCTTGCATCATCAAACTCATAGCTGCAGGTTGATAGAGTTATTACTTTATCTGTCCGCTCCACCTGGCAGCCTGTATGATAGAGAGATTTCGCGGAAATCCTTTCGAGGAATTGTCCAAATTCACCCTCTGAACGAAAATCCGTTTCTATATAATTATCATCCGCACCTGTCACATAAGCCGAGAATACTTCCCATTTACTGATACCGTCCTTATTGCTGTACGTCACATACGGATTCTCCTTGCAAAAAGCTTCCTTCTTATAGGAAGTCAAATCACGGAACATGGTTCCATTCCTCATATTATGACCATAAAGCACCGTATGGCTCCCTAATGGCGCAGGACAATTCCGATAATCCATAAAGATGGTTCCAGCAGAGGATTCCTCCTTATAAACGGAATGTGTTAAGTAATATTCATTATCATCTGCCTGCGCAACAGGATAATGAATCGAGGTTCCTTCAATGGATATCCAGCCGACAATGTCCTCATTTATTTCTTGAAGGCGTTCGAGTGTAAATTCCTGTTCTCCAGTATCGCTCTCCTTTGCCACCGATTGATCATAAATATCGGCCATTGCGCCTTGTGTGTTTTTCAGCTGATACAGCTCAATCAGATAGTCACAAAGAATATATCCTGAGAATAAAAAAGCAGCTAGTAAAATACTCTTTATAATGAAAATAAGTAGATTTCTCTTTGGCTTCTTCATGAAATTACACCCCTTTAAGTTATATTAATATAATAAAATTATCATACTTACTTACCCCTTTGTCCAAAAGCTTATCAATGAATTTAAACGCAGCTTCTTCTTAAACGGCTCTGCTCATTTAAAAAATGTTGATTTTTGTTGCAGGGAGCATCCTCAAGTGCTCTATGCATCTGCGGGCTCACCCCTGTCGCTAGTCCTGAAGGAGTCAACCGCCTGAAACGTTAACTGGCGGTATTCTACTGTTAACATGATCCTTAATAGTTCCTTTCAATATAGAAGCTCTCACCCTCTTTTTCTATCCATTTCTGTCCAGCACGTTTATCTGCCATCCAAACGGGTATTATAATCGGCAGCGCATTCTCGCATTTCACCTATCATCTTTATATGATTTTCATACTTAAAGAGGATTGGTAACTCATTAACTCACTTTTCTAATTAATCTGTTTATTAGTTGACATGGTAATCTTTGTAACGATAAACTGATGTACTGTGTGTTTCAACATAGAGGGGGATAAGTATGGAAAAGAAGCCGTATATTACGGAAGCGATTATCGGAAATTCAAGTATGCTCGTCTCATTAACAAAGGACGGGCAGGCTCAACGTATCACATGGCCGAATATTGACTTTCCTCAGCATTTAAATTTGTTTTACACAGGCATCCGTGGAATAGAAGGATCCATTAAGACATTTTTTCTGCACGATAATGTATGGAAGCATCAGCAGGCCTACATTAGCGGCACTAATATATTAGAAACGGTTTCAACCCTCGGAGAAGTTGGCTTGAGTATCAGGCAGCTTGACTTTGTTGTCCCCGATCAGGATGTGTACATCCGCCACTTCACATTCCGAAATATCTCTGATTATCCGCAAAATCTTGATTTTGTTGTCTATAGCGATTTCATGATTGATGAGAAACGCCGTTATCAAACGGTTATGTTTGATGAGACGACCGACAGCTTTGTCCACTACCACCGCGAATATGGATTCGCGATTGGTTCAGACACGCCTGTGAAGAAATATCAGTGCGGAGCTACCTTTAAGGAAACCAATGATGGTTATCTCCCTGGAAAACGCATTGCTAATCGCTCTTCTACCGGAATTGAATACGGTCCCATTCATATCCCGGCTAACGGGGAGCATTCCATCACGCTTTACATCGCAGCCGGCATGGGAGGCAAAGAAGCCTTAAAGAATTTAAGACAAGCGAAGCACTCTACCTTTGATGAGCTGTACAATCAAACGGTCGAGTATTGGCATCAGTACTTGAAGGAAGCAAATCTAGTTGAGTTTAAAGATGAACGAGGCAAACATTTGTATGAGCGTTCCCTCTTAATGTTCCATCTCATGAATAATAGGAACGGGGGATTCATTGCGGCTCCAGAGGTGGATGAGGAGTATGCCTACTCTGGCGGCTATGCTTATTGCTGGGGAAGAGATGCTGCCTATACGGCAACAGCCTATGCCAGAGCCGGCTACCATGAGCGCGTGCGCCACTTTTTCCGCTTTGCCTGCTCCTTACAGGAGGACAACGGCTCTTGGGAGCACCGCCATTATTTAGATGGCTATTTGGCACCGTCCTGGGGGCTGCAAATTGATGAAACTGGATCCATCCTTTGGGGGATGCACCAATTCTATTCTCTTACAAAGGATGATTCCTTTATCGAGGAAATGTGGCCGACCGTTGAAAAGGGCGCGGATTTCTTAACTAGATTCATTGATCCTGTCACTCACCTTCCGCTCCCAAGCATGGATATCTGGGAGAAACGGGAGGCTGAGCATTTCTATTCTGCGGCTGCAGTTTATGGCGGGCTGATGGGCGCAGCTGAATTTGCTACTAAGCAAGGCTTTGCCGATAAAGCACAGCTTTATGTTAAGACAGCCGAGGCCATGAAGAAAACAATCCTGCAAATCGGCTATAATGCGACGAGCGGCTCCTTCTTTCGCGCCTTCCATCTGCGCCTAGATGAGCCAGCTTATCAGAATAAAAAAGCACAGGGCAAGGATGTTGCGATGGAATATGATCGCAAGGGATATCCAGTGTACCGGCAAATCCGTGATGATGTAATCGATATCTGCTTACTTGGCCTTCAGGTTCCCTTCAATATGATTGAGGCCGATGATCCGAAAATGAAGCAGACAGCCGCAACAATTGACAGGCTTTGCCGCTCCAAGATTATCGGAGGAATTGAACGATTCCCTGGAGACATTTATATAAGTGGCGACCCTTGGATTATCGCAACTTTATGGCTGGCCATTTATTATGCACGAATCAATCAGCAGCTTGAGGCGAAGAAGCTTTATAATTGGGTCGTGGACCATGCGACCGAACTTGGCTTGCTAGCTGAACAGATTGATAAGGTAACTGGACGTCCTGCCTGGGTTCTTCCGCTCACCTGGTCCCATGCCATGTTCATTCTTACTGTACTTGAGTTTAAGGAAAGAGGAATTGAAGTATAAAGCCGCTTTCTCTGGTTGCCCCTTAAGAGACAGATTTACGCCTGCCTCTTAAGGGGCTTTTTTGTATATGGCAAAATTAATTGCTCGCTCATGATAAACGATGTGCGAGGCCCAGCCCGCGACAAGCATGTAAATCCGAATCTCCTTACCTGAATAAAGCAGCTAAATTGATATATTAAAATTAAAAAATACGACAAGTCACTATATTTGTAATGTTACTTAATTTTTGATAACATCATAATTAAGTAACATTATAGTTAGGAGGTACATCCTTGGAATACGTTGATCCCATAAAGGATATCCGCAAGATTGCTGCCATAAAAAGAATTCTTAAAAAACAGTCCTTGCGTGATTTGCTGTTATTTGTTTTTGGAATAAATACCGGTCTCCGTGTCAGCGAGCTGCTCTCGTTACGGGTGGGTGATATTTGGGAAGATGGGAAATTCAAGGAGTTCCTTTATATTAAGGACGCAAAGACTTCAGAGGAAAGGGCTTTTTACCTTAACCAAAATGTGAGGGATGCCGCAAAGCATTATTTAGATACCTTTGATTTCTCTCCAGATGATTACTTATTTAAATCGAAGAAAAATCAGCAGCCAATTTCCAGACAGCAGGCATACCGGATCATTAACTGTGCGGCGAAGGAAGCGGGTATACCCGGGAAGATTGGAACCCATACGCTGCGGAAGACATTTGGTTATCACGCCTATCGGAAAGGGATTGCCATATCGATTCTCATGAATATTTATCATCACCATAGTCCTGGTGAAACATTACGGTATTTAGGAATCGACAAAAACGAAAAGCTGCCGGTTAAAGTGGATGTAAATCTATAAGGCTAGAAAAGATGCTTCATTCTTAAGAAGAAAGAAAAAACCCCCACATAAATTTGTGGAGGTCTCCATCATAAGCTTTCTTTGACATAGTCATCAGTCACAGTCACTTGCAGCGTTTGGTTGTTTTTCATGAATTTAAAGATACCGGTGTTGAAATCAGTGCCGATTTCTTTGAAGAAAATCCCTTCAAATTCACTTTCTTTTGTATGCTCGAAGCTTATCCGATACTGATCGCCTTCTTTTTCGAGGTAGGCGCGCACACCTTTTTCATAAAGGCCGTCTGGGTCATCCTTTAATGCCCGGGCGACGGATACAATATGAAGGTCAACAAATGGAATGTCTCGCAGCAAAGTATTTATAATCGAACCTTTAGCAATCTGTTCCCAGCGGCTTTGCGCTGTTTGACCAAGGATGATCTGTGAAATTTGTTTTTCACGCGCAACATCCGCTATCACTTTTGCGAATGGCCGTTTCTCATTATCTTTCAAAATAAATTCCTCAGCTTCCAATTCCTCGGCGAGCTGACGCCATCTCTCGATACTTTCGGATTTCTCAGCGTCTAGTTCATCAAAAGGACTTGGGTCCACTGTCAAGATGTACAGAGGACAATCCAGCATATTGGCAATTTTACTGCCGCGCTGAATTAAGCGATCACCGTTGGGGCCGTAATAGACACATACAAGGATGCTTTCGTCCATTCGGCTTTTGCATTTTTTCATTAAAAGTTCACCTCTAAATAGATGGTAGGTCATTAGACTATAACGAATATAGCCCATGCAGGTTTTTCAGTCAATTATTATTACATAAAAGAGTTGCAATATTTCAAATATAACAAGGTTCAACGAAATAATTGCCGCTTTTTGTATATCTGTACCATTACTCTATGATGAAGGGAGCGGGAGGACATGATTAATTGGATGATTTTATTACCGTTTATCTTTGCGGTTCTAATACCTTTCCTCCATCGTTTATTCAACAAAAAGCTTCATATCGGCTGGTTTGTTCTTTTTCTTCCAGCTATTATCCTCATCTTCTTATTACAGTATATCCCAATTACTACATCTGGCAACACATTAACCAGCGAAATGAAGTGGCTGCCAGCGTTTGGGCTTAATTTCACGACCTATGTCGATGGATTATCCCTTCTATTCGGTTTGCTGATCACAGGTATCGGCTCGCTCGTCATTCTGTATTCAATTTTCTACCTGTCCAGGCAGCGTGAGGAGCTTCATAACTTTTATGTCTATCTCATGTTGTTTATGGGAGCCATGCTAGGAGTCGTTTTCTCGGACAATGTTATCGTTCTGTACGTGTTCTGGGAGCTGACGAGCATTTCTTCTTTCCTGTTAATTGCCTATTGGTACCAGCGGAGAAAATCGAGAGACGGGGCACAAAAGTCCATGCTGATTACTATTTCCGGCGGTTTATCTATGCTGGCCGGGCTTTTGCTCCTTTCCCTCATCACGGATACGTACAGCATCCGTGAAATGATTTCCAAAGCTGGCTCTTTACCTGAGCATACCCTGTTTTTGCCTGCGATGATCTTAATCTTATTGGGAGCTTTCACGAAATCAGCTCAGTTCCCATTTAGTTTCTGGCTGCCTGATGCGATGGAAGCACCGACACCCATCAGTGCTTATCTGCATTCAGCAACAATGGTTAAAGCCGGTATCTATTTAGTTGCGAGGTTGACACCCGTGTTCGGCGGTCAGGCCGTTTGGTTCTGGACCGTATCCTTAATTGGTATCGTGACCTTATTATACGGATCCTGGAATGCGGTGCGGCAGAGGGATTTGAAGGCTCTGCTCGCTTATTCGACCATCAGTCAGCTCGGCTTGATCATGAGTCTTCTCGGACTCGGATCTGCTGCCATTTATTTTGGCTACGGCGATGAATCGAAGGTATATGCGATAGCCATTATGGCCGCTGTCTTCCATTTAGTTAATCATTCCACCTTCAAAGGAAGTTTGTTCATGGTGGTCGGAATCATTGACCATGAGACAGGCACCCGGAATCTGCAAAGATTGGGCGGGTTAATGAGCCTCATGCCGATTTCCTTTACGATTACGATGATTGGCAGTTTCTCAATGGCAGGTTTACCTCCATTCAATGGATTTTTGAGTAAAGAAATGTTCTTTACCGGTGTGGTGAATGCATCAGGGATGGATATTTTCGGGATGGGAACATTCGGCGTAATCTTCCCGGTTGTCGCTTGGGCAGCAAGTGTCCTGACGTTCGTCTACTGTATGATCATGGTCTTTAAGACGTTCGCGGGAGAACACAAACCGGAAATGCTGTCAAAAGCCACGCATGAACCGCCTATCGGCATGCTGATCCCGCCAGCTTTATTGGCGATGTTCGTCGTGCTAATCTTCTTTTTCCCTAACGTATTGGCCAAATACATTTTGGACCCTGCATTCATAGCCATCCTGCCGGACTATGCGGCAGCAGGTGGATTGGGCAAAGAGATTTCTGCATGGCATGGTTTTAACATTGAGTTATGGATGACGATTGGAGTCGTACTATTCGGCTTCTTGCTATACAAACTGCTCCCGAAATGGATCAAGATATTCAGCTGGTACCCGCAAGGTCTAACATTTAACAGCCTATACAACGAGTCACTGCAGTTGATGGAATCACTATCCGCCAAGATAACGAAGAAGTACATGACTGGCTATACACGCGATTACCTCGCTTATATTTTTTCATTCTTCATCTTTATCGTTGGCGGTTCCCTATGGCTGTTCAATGGCTTTGCCTTTGATATGTCCAAAGATTCACCGGTGAGTATTTATGAGGCCATGATGGTCATTGGCATGGTCATAGCCGCTTTAATCGCGCTCTTTTCCCAGCACAGGCTGACATCCATTATCGCTGTTGGAGCCCTGGGGTATCTTGTGTCCATTCTATTCGTTATTTTTCAGGCGCCGGATTTAGCGCTGACACAATTGGTTGTGGAAACGGTAACGGTCGCTTTATTCCTGCTATGCTTCTATCATTTGCCAGAGCTTCGCAAGGAAATCAGCAAAGTCCGCTTCAAAATAACGAATATGCTGATTTCAGTCGGAGTCGGTTTGACCGTCACCCTTTTGGCCCTTTCCGCCAATGGAACTCGTTTGTTCGACACCATTTCTGGATACTTTGAGGATTCCTATGCGCTTGCTGGGGCGAAAAACATTGTGAACGCGACGTTGGTCGACTTCAGGGGGCTTGATACGATGGTCGAAGTGGCCGTCCTCTGTATTGCTGGATTGGCTGTATTTACATTAATTAAGGTCAATGTTACAGGGAGGGATAGAAAATGAAGCCTAATGATATTTTATTATCGGCTGTCACAAAAGTCGCTGTTCTGATCATCCTCACCTTTTCCATTGATTTATTCTTCTCTGGGCACCACAATCCTGGAGGAGGATTCATTGGGGGCTTAGGAATATCTAGTGCTCTTGTACTTATGTATTTGACACTTGGAACGGAAACCGTCAATAAACTGATTCCTGTAGACTTTAAAACAGTGGCCGCGATTGGTGTACTGATTGCTGTTCTTACAGGTGCCGGTTCCTTTCTGTTCGACGCTCCCTTTCTTTCTCAAACATTCGGTTATTTTGAGCTTCCTATCCTGGGCAAAACCGAATTAGCCACCGCGCTCATCTTTGATACTGGTGTCGCTTTAGCTGTCATTGGTTCAGCCGTGACAATCATCCTGAGTATAAGCGAGGATCGATAACAATGGAAACAGTCATGTCTATACTTGTAGGAGTCTTCTTCGCAATCGGAACATACATGGTCTTATCTAAAAGCCTGCTAAGAATCATACTCGGCACGTCCGTAATCGGCCATGCCGTCAACCTTCTGATTCTGACAATGGGAGGGTTGAAGACTGGAGGTCCCCCGCTGCTGGGTCTGAAAAATACCTCCTTTACGGATGGGCTGCCGCAGGCACTTATCCTGACCGCAATTGTCATTAACTTTGCTATTACGGGTCTTTTCCTGGTGGTTGCCTATCGTAGTTACCGGGTCTTGGAAACGGATGATATGGATCAATTAAGGGGAAATGAAGATGAATAATCTAGTCGTTCTGCCAATCATTATTCCGCTTATCGCGGGATTGATCTTGGTCATATTCAGAAAAAAATTATATATGCAAAGATTCATTGCCCTATTCGCCATTCTAGCTACCTTCACCGTTGCTGTGATGATGGCTTTAAAAATAAAGGAAGACGGGATACAGGTTCTGCAGGCAGGGGGATGGGCTGCTCCCTATGGAATCAGCCTTGTCGCCGATATGTTTGCGGTCATCCTGTTAATCATAACGGCATTCGTGTCCTTCTGCTGTTTATTTTATGCCTTCTACACAATCGGGAGATTACGAGAGGAAAACTTCTTCTATCCATTGTTCCTGTTCATGATCAGCGGAGTAAACGGATCCTTTTTGACCGGTGACATCTTCAATCTGTTCGTTTTCTTTGAATTGATGCTAATCTCCTCCTATGCGCTGATTACACTCGGCGGGGAGAAAAAGCAGCTCAGGGAATCGATTAAATATATTTTGATTAATGTCATGTCATCCTTCTTCTTCCTCGTGGCTGTTGCCTACCTATACGCTGTAACAGGCACGCTGAATATGGCACATCTATCTGTCCGTGTAGCAGAAGCAGGCCAAAGCGGACTGATGACGACCGTTGCCATTTTACTGCTCATGGTCTTCAGCTTGAAGGCCGGGCTCCTGTTGTTTTACTGGCTGCCTGGTTCCTATAGCGTTCCTCCTACAGCAGTGGCAGCAATCTTTGCAGCTTTACTCACCAAGGTCGGAATTTATGCCATTTTCCGTATGTTTACATTGATCTTTTATCATCAACCGGAAATTACCCACCTGCTGATTGGCATTCTTGGGGCGGCGACGATGCTGCTCGGAGTCATCGGCGCGGTCTCCAGATGGGATATAGAAGGGATTCTGACTTACAATGTAATCATCTCGGTTGGCTTAATCATGGCCGGGCTGGCTGCTTTTACAACAGGCAGTATCACGGGATCGGTTTTTTATCTGGTGCATGACATTAATGTAAAAGCGTTGATTTTCCTAATTGGGGGGACCATTATTTATCTCACCGGCACCGCTAATTTAAAGGAAATCAGCGGTTTGATCCGGACACACCCCTTTCTTGGCTGGATGTTCTTTATCGCATCCTTGGCACTCGCCGGCATTCCGCCGTTCAGCGGTTTCCTCGGAAAGCTGCTGATTACAAAGGGCACCTTTGAAGCCGGAGAATATTGGCTTGGGGCAATTGGATTAATATCAAGCTTGTTGGTACTTTATTCTGTCATGAAAATCTTCATGAACGCCTTCTGGGGTGAAACAAACCTAAGTGAAGACATGGAGAAAGGAACAACAAGGGGAATTATTGTACCGATTACACTTTTAACGGCTGTAACGATCTTTCTCGGATTGGGAGGAGAATCAATCTCAGCCTATATCCAATTGGCCGCTGAAGGCTTAATGAACCCTGACTTATATATCGATGCCGTTTTAGGAGAATAATAGCCAACCGATAAAATAAAACTTTTAAAGTTAAATGTTGATAGTAAAGAATCGTTGATCAACGTTACAGGCGCTTGACTTCGGCAGGAGCAGCAGAAAGTAATCGACTGTAACGAAAATCAATATGTAAGATTAACCTAGCCATAAAAAAGGGGTGGTCCGTTGTGCCCGTTCAAGTTTTACTGAATATATTCATTGGTTTCTTATGGATGCTTTTGCAGGATAAATGGAGTTTCCCTTCGTTCTTTGCCGGGTATCTAGTGGGAATTGTCATTTTGTTTTTCATGCGTCGTTTCTTCAGTACATCCTTCTATTTAGGTACATTTTTCTCCATATTGAAGCTGCTGTATGTATTCCTAAGAGAGCTCGTATCTTCTACCGTGCTTGTCCTTAGACAGGTTACACGCAGAAAAATAGACGTTCAGCCAGGAGTGTTTGCCGTCAAAACAGATTTGAGCGGGGAATGGGAGATACCGCTATTGGCTCTATTATTATCGCTGACGCCAGGCTCGGTCGTGCTTGAGATTTCCCCAGACAATAAGACATTCTTCATTCACGCCATGGATATGGAGGAATCAAAAAAATCAATCATCCAGGCAAAAACGAGCTTTGAAAAGGCGATTAAGGAGGTTACACGATAATGTTTGAAATCGTTTTGACTTTAGCACTGTTCATTCTGACATTATCCATTCTGATTTCCATCTATCGCCTATTTAAAGGCCCATCCATGCCAGACCGGGTTATGGCACTGGATTCAATCGGGATTCACTTAATTTCAGGTGTGGCTATTTTGTCCGTACTATTCAGATCGCACGCTTTCTTGGACATCATATTACTGCTTGGTATCCTTTCTTTCATTGGGACCATTGCATTTGCTAGATTCATAGAAAGGGGTGTTGTCATTGAACGCGGAAATGATCAGTGAGTGGATTGCAGGCGGCTTTATCCTTTTAGGGACAGTCTTAACTCTTCTAAGCGGTGTCGGACTGATTAGGCTTCCAGATGTCTATACACGCTCCCATGCCGCTTCGAAAAGCACAACACTCGGAGTGCTGTTCATTCTTCTAGGAGCATTCATGTTTTTTTGGATCGACGAAGGTTACTTTAGTATCCGGCTGCTTCTTGGAATATTCTTTGTATTTTTGACCGCTCCAGTTGCAGGCCATATCATCTGCCGGGCAGCCTATCGCTCAAACGTAAAGCTTGCCGACCGGACTGTACGCGATGACTTAAAAAAATATATGAAAGCTGAATAAAGCCAATTATATAGCCCCATCAAAGGCATATGCATATCTGCCTTTGATGGGGCTATTTTTATCTGGCTGAGTGAGTGCCGTTCGTCTAATTTAAGCAATTATCCTCTTTTGGCTCAGTCTATTCTCTTTTTGCACTTACTGCAAAAGTAAATATTATATACTTCCATAATGGTATGTTCATAGAAACGGAGAAAAGACCCAAATTAGCTGTCTTTTTCTCTCTCTTCTCTCACCATATTGATGCCCACGGGATATATACCCTTTTTTCACGCCTATTCTAGTTCTAATGACTTGTTCCTTCTAACATATTTCACCTTTCTGGCACATTATGTAGTTCATTAGAATTGTTTCGGCCAATAACCTGTAATCAATGAAACGCAATTAACATGTAATATAGGATAAAAGGCTATAGGTATTTGAATATAAAGGATGTTATTATTATAATATGAATTAGAACTAATTACTTTCTAAATATACTGTTCAGGAAGGAATTTGCAAGATGATTGGTGATCGTGTCAAAAGATTAAGAACGGAAAAGAAATTATCCATGACTGAGCTTGCAGAGAAAGCAGGCGTCGCAAAATCTTATTTGAGTTCATTGGAAAGAAACATACAGACGAATCCTTCCATTCAATTCCTTGAAAAGATTGCATCCGTCCTTAATGTTCCATTGGATGTTCTCTTACACGATACTCCAAAAGACTATCCGCTGGACCAGGATTGGGCGAATCTCGTCAAAGAGGCAATGGAATCAGGTGTTTCTAAGGATCAATTCCGGGAATTCATTGAATTCAATAAATGGAAGCTAAGTAATACCGATAAATAAGACAATAATCGTCAGAAAAAAAAACAGTCACTCGCCAATTCAATGGTGAGTGTTTTTTTATGTCGAAGCTTTGATAGTCTCAGGCATTTGATTCGTTTTTAGAAACTCTCTTATTTCCTCCTTACTTAATCCGAGTTCGCGGGCAGCTAACATCAAGTCTACCCATTCCCCATCTAACTCCAATTTATACATTAGTAACATCGCCTATCCCTTCCCTCCTAAAATACATTTGGTATCTCATGCAGTTCAGCCATCGTGGCAGTTTACACTACTTTAGACCTGAAACTTTGCGTTCTCATTTTTCCATGAGTTTGCCCTTTCAATAATTAGGTACTAATCCAAGTATAAACGGGATGTACCATTTTATTTGCCGTTATTTGTAACTCTCAAACTTGTATCATCAGTCTTTTTTCCTTAAAATTTCTACAAAACATAAGCATTTCCCGTATAAATCTTCCTTAAGTTCAGTTGAAATTGTCAAACTTTCATTCTTATTAGCTAAACTTTTTGATTTATTTTTCGCAATGGCACGAAAAATACTAAACAAATGTTTTCCCACATCGAATAATTCACCTCCCTCTCTGTATAACTTTTTCAAATCTGTATGATTGCCCCCTATCATTTTTAATAATCAAAAAATACTTAAAATTATGTTAAGATAATTGTTAGACAGGAAGGAGGCAGCAAGATGGAATATGACCATATAGGACCTAAGGAAAGCTCTTTGCTTGAAATAACTCAGAAAGATCCAACCAAATGGGCTGAAAAAGAAGCTGACTATGTACTCATTTCCTTAAAAACAAGCTCTGCAGGTTTATCAAATTCAGAAGCTCAAGCAAGATTAAAAATATTTGGGGATAACAAAATGAAAACAAAAAGAACCTTCAATCCCCTTAAATGCTTTCTAGAGAAGCTTGTCGGATTATTAGCCATTATGCTTTGGGTGGCTAGTATTCTTGCGTTTATTTCCGGCACACCCTTGCTCAGCTATGTAATATGGGCCATCATTTTGATTAACGCCATCTTTTCATTCGTTCAAGAAAACCGGGCAGACAAAGCCTTACAGGCATTATCAGAAATGATGCCGAATCGGGTGAAGGTCTATCGGGATGGTGAAGTACGAACGATGGACGCCGACCAATTAGTGCCTGGTGATATCCTGAATCTCTCCGCTGGGGATAAAGTGCCAGCTGACTGCCGAATTATTTCATCTAATCGTTTGATGGTAAATAACTCCATGCTGACAGGTGAATCATTGCCGGTAAACCGGAGCGAGAACATAGAAACCCGTCATATTGACACCGTCAGCGAATGCAGAAATTTAGTATTCGCCGGGACTTCCATTACAGGCGGAGAAGCGAAGGCTGTCGTTTATGGGACAGGCAAACAAACCCAAATCGGGATGATTACCGAAACGACTACCCAAATCAAGCGTGAGAAAAGCACATTGGAGATTCAGATCCAGCGCATCACGAAAATCCTAGCGATATTTGCTGTTACCATCGGAATCTTAGCCTTTTGTGTATCCGTCTTCCTGACAGATATTGAAGTCAATGAGGCTTTAATCTTTGCGATTGGGATGATTGTGGCAAATGTGCCGGAAGGCTTGATGCCAACCGTCAGCCTCTCCTTGGCGTTGAGCGTCCAGCGGATGGCTAAGAAAAATGCATTGGTCAGAAAGCAATCGGCTGTTGAAACCCTTAGTACAACAACGGTCATTTGCACAGATAAGACCGGGACTCTTACACAGAATGCCATTGTCGCGAAGAAGATATGGACACCAGACGGATTAATTGAAATCAGTGGCAACGGGTATGAGAAGGCCGGCAAGCTAAGCGGAGTAAGCGATCGAAATCAGCCAGGACTTAAGCGCTTTTTCACCTCTGCAATTATTTGTTCAGAGACCGTCCTAAAAACAGCCGAGAAAGATTCGAATGAATGGGAATACATAGGCAATCCAACGGAGGCGGCCATTTTAATTGCGGCAGAGAAATATGGCGTAAACGTGGAAGATACGAAAAAACACTTCACCAGGGAAAGCCTTCAGCCCTTCAGCTCCGAAAATAAATATATGACCGTCTTAGCAAAAAATGACTCAGCTGAGACATTCCCTGCCGGTAAATTGATCAACTTTACAAAAGGCGACCCATTAAAGATTACAGGCAAATGCGCCTATATTTATCGAAATGGACAAGCTGTGAGGATGACAGATGCAGACCGCAAAGAGGTTCATGCTGTAAATGATAAAATGGCGAGCGAGGGTTACCGTATCTTGGCCGTTTCTTGTTCAGGACCTGAAGAAGATACACTTATGCTTCTTGGTCTAGCCATTATGTACGACCCGCCGAAAGAAGGCGTGCTTGAAGCGGTGCGTGATTGCTACCGTGCAGGTGTCAAAATCACGGTCGTTACCGGCGATTACAGCAAGACCGCTCTTTCCATTGCGAAGCAGACAGGCATTGTGAAGGATAAGCATGTCATCATTATGGGAGAGGAATTGCGGAGATTAAGCGAGGCAGAGCTGGCTAAGAAAATCGATACGGATGATCCCGTCATTTTTGCACGGACAACACCTCAGGATAAATTGAAAATTGTCACGGCTTATCAAAGTCTCGGACATGTTGTAGCAGCGACTGGCGATGGTATAAATGATGTATTAGCCTTAAAAAAAGCGGATATCGGTATTTCCATGGGCAAAAACGGCTCCGATGCAGCGATTGAATCTTCTGATGTCGTTTTATTAGATGACCACTTTGCAACAATTGTGGAGGCCATTAAAGAAGGCCGGGCTATATATGAGAATATCCGGAAATTCATTGGCTATATATTAGCCTCAAACGTACCGGAGATTATTCCATTCCTTGTAATGGGATTATTCAATGTCCCTCTTGCCCTGCCGGTTCTATTAGTTCTGGCCATTGACCTTGGAACAGATATCCTGCCAGCCATTTCACTTGGTAAAGAATTACCGGATGATGATATTCTCGACCAGCCGCCAAGGAAGAAAAACAGCAATATTCTCGACCGCCCATCATTACTCAGGGCTTATGGCTTCCTTGGAATGATTGAGGCAGCCTGCCTATTCATCGCCTTTTTCTTTGCTTGGGGGTATTTCGGCTATACATTCGAGGAGATTCGTTCCTTTACCAATATCATCACAACGAATACGGCACCGGCTGATGTTATGCATGCCTATAGCTATGCCATCACGCTCGGGTTCGGGGCAGTAATCGCCTGCCAGATTGGGAACCTCCTAGAATCAAGATCAATGAGGAAGCCATTCTATGAATCCTTCCATAAGCCGAATTCCTTGATGATTTGGGGAGTCGTCCTTGAGGTTATTTTATTTTTATTAATTTCATATACGCCATTCTTCCAATACGTCTTTGAAACAGCTGCATTGGAATGGCAACACATCATTCTTCTTCCCATCTTTACCGTTCTCTTCATGCTATGTGAGGAAATTCGTAAATGGCTGGTTAGAAGGACAGCCATTAGCTGATATAGACAGATTGCCTTATGATAAGGCAATCTGTTTTTTTATGCTTCTTTTCCAGAGCGAAGGGCAAATAACTCTTGCTCAGCCTGTATGCTTGAAAGCGGCAAGGTATGAGACTGCCTTATCTTCCTCGCCTCATGCGCTTGTTCACTCGCTTTCTTTAGTCCATTCAGCATTAGCTGAGCCGCAAGAATGGTCAGTGTGAAAAAGGCAATTGGGACGAGGGCAATCCAAGGATCGAAGGCAAGAGAGCGGAAATACGTCCCCACCAAACCTGACCATTCGTAATACATCGACTTTGGTGGACCACCTCCGCTAAAATCGATAAAGGTACCTCCAAAAAAGAGGTCAAGAACCCCTAAATGAGCAAGAACAATTAATACTTGAATGAATTGCTGAATCGATAGCTGCAGTAAATTTTCCTTTAAATGCGGCAGGATATGAACCCTCATCTTATGCCAACCGCCTCCGCCAAGCACTTGGGCGGCTTCCATAAAGTCCTCTCCATATAATCGCTTAATCTCATTCGCCTGAAAGATGGCCAATGTTGGGACAGCATATATCGTTAGAATGAACACCTCAAAAAGGGCCCGCTTCCAAAACGGATTAGCAAATCCATCCATCTGCATGACCAATACATTATGCAGCAAAAAGGCGGCCACAAGCGTGAGTGGAATTAAAGTGAAACTAGAGAATACCTTTTCAAAGAGGCCAATCCACCTTCTCGCATATACACCAAGAAGAGAGCCAATCAAAAGACCAACCACAATACGCAAAACAGCAATGAAAAGAGCAATTCCAATCGTTATCTTTGCCCCTTCAATCATCATATGGAGCAAATCATAGCCTTCTAGGTCTGACCCAAGCGGAAAAACCGTCAGCGGCGGATATGGCGGTGCATCTAGGATATTTCCATTCTCATCTGATATAAATGTTTCCTGGCGGATTTCTCCATCATTCAATAGGGTATTGCCAATGCTCAAAAGTATTAACACACTTAAGAATAAGAAGCCTGTCATAAAGGATTTATTTCTAACGACATATTTAAACACCCTCATCCCTCCTCTTCTCAGGGACAAGCAGCTGAGCCATATCATACACAATCAAAACCGGCACAGCGAGCAGAATCGTACCGATAGCAAAGAACTCCGGTGTAAGATAGCGATATATAAACCCAATAATTCCATTGATGCTAAATAAATATTCAATGATAATCAAGTTCGAAATCATAAACCATAAAACGGTTTTAGAATAATTGATTAAGCTGAATAGGACATTGCGCAAGATGTGATGGTTGAATATATACAGCTCAGTGAATCCCTTTGACGAGGCATATTCAGCATACATCTTCTTCTTTTCCACCAAAAATTGCTGAAGCAGAAATCTCGTCAGCAGCAAGGTTAGCGGAAGCGATAAACATACAAGCGGCAGCATCATACTCTGCCAGGTTCCATATCTCGCTACATCCATAATGAGAATACCGGTACCTTTATATATGAGGACAATCATCCATTGAGAGAACGCAATATAGAATAAATCTGGAAGTGCTTGAAGAAGGGACAAAACCCATTCAATTTTAGACAGATGCCTTCTTCCGAGGAAGAGCGTTATATAGGTGAGCAGAAAAGAAATGAATAGAGAGCCCAAAAGACTGACAGCCATTAGGCTTAACGTAGTCCTATAGGGACCTAGTATTTCTGGAAAGACCATTCTGCCGGTGCCCCCATAGTCCATATCCTGCGGAGAAAGCAGGGCCATAAATACTAACTTGATGCTTTCGACATAATCTGTGAAATGAAAACCAATATCCCTAAATAAGGCAGGCAGGCCGCTTATCAAAATGACCCCCATGACCATTAACCCTATACCTGCAAATGAATGAAGCAGCTGTTTAGCCATTCTTACCCCAAATGAACCACCCCTTTATACACTAATCATAATTTTCAAATTATTTTTTGTCCATAAAGAAAATAGTCATAGAAAAAACAAACCCTGATCATGCATATCATGCGATTGGGCAAAAAAAAGCAGGCAAATCCGAAAACGGATGTTGTCTGCAGTCTGAGAGCACACTAAGTACATTGCCTTAAAAGGATTGATTTTCTCTAAACTATTTTATTAATAATTCATGAACTTCGCTTGCTATTTCTTTAAAATCCTTAAAATCTCTAGGTGCGTCAGTCACTCCAGCACATTGTTTAGCGAATTCATCCCATTCCGCCTCATCAAGTCGATAATATTTCTCCATAATATCAATATAAACAAATAAAGCTTGTTCAACCATGGTTTCAGGTTTCTCATATTCACTTAGCGGTTCTGTTCCCAATCTTTCACAAATCAACCTTTGTAATCTTTCTACATATTTTAAATGTTCGGGATTTACATCAACTTTCTTATAGTTATCCATAATTCACTTCCATCCATTATTCCATATTGCTATTCAATAACAATTATATCTTGATAATATCCATAAGCAATATCCTAAATAAATTATGATTTTTTCAGATTATCCACCTATATTCTTCTTTTCTAAACAAAGAGGCATCTCCTCGTCGAGATGCCTCTTTGTTTAGATTATACTGGCTGTTTGATTCGATTCATTAGAATATCAGCGAACTTCTCACACTTTTCCCAATCGCCCTCCTGCGGGGAAAGTTCCACCTTGAGTGTTGCGGCAAGATTGGTGTGGACATAAAGCATGTCCCTGAATTCATCGACCGCTCCGCAGAAGTTCGGATAGAAGCTGTCGCCTGTTCCGAACACACCTGTCGTCAGATGGCTGGCCTCCTCCCGCTCTATCCATTGATATAACGACATCATCTCAAGGGGAATCTCTCCGTCTCCCCACGTATAGGTGCCAATGATAATCGCCTCATATTCATGCAGCTGGCTTAGTGGAAAACGATTAATCGTAAACAAATCTGTATGAATGCGCCGAGAAAAGTGAGTCCGCAATTCAAGTGCAAGCTCCTCTGTGTTCCCTGTTTTCGACGTATAGATAATAGCAGCCTTCATTAGAGCTCATCAAATCCATTTGACTGAGTAACCTTCGTATAGGTACGTGATTTCTGCTCAAAGAAATCAGACTTCGTTTCATTAATCATCTCATCGCTGAATACATGAATCCATGGCATTGGGTTATTGCGTTCCGGATAAAGATTTTTAAGTCCCAGCTGGCGGAAGCGCTTGTTAGCCAAGTACTCCACATAGTTCTCGAACTCATCCAGGTCAATGCCCTCAATATCCTTCAGAATGAAACGGGACCACTCCTTCTCAAGCTCAACCGCCTCTCCAATCGTGCGGTAAATATATTCAATATTCTCATCTGTATTCAACTCCGGATTTTCCGTCAGCAAAATACGGATGAATTGGGAGATGAAATAAGCATGCTGCATTTCATCACGCTGGATATAGCTGATCATCGTACTCGTCTTCAGCATTCTTTGGTGGCGTGCTAGATGATAGAAGAAAGCAAAACCAGCGTAGAAATAAACTCCCTCCAGATTAATTGAGTTGACCGCAAGCTTAAACAGATGCAGCGGTGTCGGCTCATTGCGGAACTGCTCATACGCATCCAAAATCAGCTTATTACGCTTTTGTACAATTGGGTCATCTTTCGCTTCATTGAAGCGTTTGTTTTGCTCCTGCAGCGGCACAAGCGAGCTGAGGATATAGGAGTACGATTCATTATGAACCGCCTCCTGCTGGGAAATGACCGCGAAGATAGCCTTGAAGCTCGAGTCTGTGACATAGTCCATGACCTGACTCATCGTCGGTGTCTGCAAGCTGTCAAGGGAAGCCAACTGGGTATTAATACGGAGAAACACATCCTTCTCCGTCTCACTCAAGGAATCCCATTGCTTAATATCATCCTGCATATTAATCTCCTGTGCCTTCCAGAAGTTAGAGAGCAGGGTTTGATACAGGTCATACATTTGCGGATAGGCAATATCATTCCAGTTCAATAGACCGGATGTTTTTCCATTAATGATGCCAGTTGATTTATTCGGATATTCCGGGTTTAATAGTTTAATTTTATTCAGCGTTTCGTTCACCATCAGTCTCTCTCCTTTTAGCTATGGCAGGATTCACATTCTTCTATTTCTGCCTGTGACGTGCTTCTTACATAATAAGTGGTTTTCAAGCCGTTCTTCCAAGCCTCCAGATGGAGGTTCAATAGCTCCTTCGCCTTAATATCATGCTTCACATACAGGTTAAAGCTGATGCCCTGGTCGATATGACGCCCGCGAGCGGCATTCTGCCTGATGCTCCACACCTGGCTTAATTGATGTCTGCTCTTCTTGTAATACTCATAGGTTCGGTGATTAATATCAGGAGCTGTCACCTTGAATTTAAAGTTCTTCTTCTCCTCTGCATACTCAACCGCATAGATTGGGTCGATTCCATCTGTTGACCCGCCGATTTTGGCTGTTGAGGAGTTTGGAGCTACCGCCATGAGCCAGCCATTGCGCATTCCTTTATCTCGGATGTCTGCCTGAAGCTCACTCCAGCGCTGTGTCGCATATCCTTTTCGTTCGAAATAACGGCCGGTCTCCCATTCCGAACCGCTGAACCTACTGTATGCTCCCTTCTCCTCCGCTAGTTCCATAGAGGATTGAATGGTGTAATACGCAATATCCTCATACAGACGGTCAGCAAAGTCGACAGCCTCCTCTGATTCCCAATAAATGCCCTCTAAGGCTAATAGATGATGCCACCCGAATGTACCAAGCCCTATCGCCCGGTACTTCTTATTCGTTTTCTCTGCCTGTCCGACACTGATAGTATTCAAGTCAATGACATTATCCAGCATCCGGACCTGAATACGAATCAAGCGCTCCAGTACATTGGCTGGAACCGCCTTTGCCAGGTTGATAGAGGATAGATTACAAACAACGAAATCACCAGGCTTACGGACGATGACCAAATTCCCTTCCTCATCCTCATATTCCTTCACAATCGTTGTTGCCGACATATTTTGCGCAATTTCTGTACATAGATTGCTGCAATAAATAGATGTACGGCCTTTCCCGTTCACATGCTTGTTCGGATTCTGGCGATTAACTTCATCACGGTAGAAAATATACGGTGTGCCTGTCTCCAGCTGGGAGATCATCACGCGTGCCATAATATCCATTGCACGATACGTTCTGCGCGGAAGGAGCGGATGATTAACGGCTTCCATATACTTCTCCGTAAAGTATTTCTCATCGTTCTCATCATAGAAGTCCTCAAGGCCAAGCAGATTGCCGTTCTCGTCCTTCCAGCCCATGATGCTCTTTACCTCATGCGGGCAGAATGTGTGCCATTCCCCGATGCTGCGCCCGTTCTCGTCCACCTTTTCAAGCTGCTCCATGAATAAATCGGGAATACATACCCCTGTGAATATGTCATGAGCTTTGCGGCGCTCATCCCCATTATTCGTTTTCAAATCAAGGAACCCATTCATGATGTCTTTATGGAATACATCCAAGTAAACAGCAATTGCGCCCTGCCTTTGCCCGAGCTGGTCGACACTGACCGCCGTATCATTGATTAGGCGAATCCATGGCACGACCCCGGAGGAGTTGCCCTTGAATTTCTTAATATCAGAGCCTAGCGCCCGAAGCTTGCCGTAATAGATGCCGACACCGCCGCCATCCTTTGACAGACGGGCTGTATCCCAGTTGTTCAAATAAATGCCGTCTAAAGAATCCTCAACTGTGTCAATGAAGCAGGAGGACAGCTGGCCAAAGCTCTTGCCGGCATTCGCAAGCGTTGGTGTCGCAACGGTCATGTACAAATGACTGAGTGCCCAATAAGCTTCTTTGACAAGGCTCATTCGAACGTCAGGCTTTTCATTTTTCATCAATTGCAGGGCAATCACCAAGAAACGCTCCTGCGGCAATTCATAGAGACGGCGCTCATGATCTCTTGCTAAATAACGGTCCGCAAGCAAGAACAAGCCTATGTAGTTGAAGATATAATCCCTTTCAGGCATGATTTCCGCTGCTGCCTCGTCCAATTCACTTCTCGAATAGGCCTGAGTAAGCTCCGCTGAATAAATGCCCTTCTCGACAAGCGTCTGAACCAACTCAGAGAAGGAGCCGTATTTAAGGTCCTCCTTATACCCGCGGTTCTCCGCTGCCTCCGCATACAGCTTTTGCAAATAAAGCCGGGCTGCGAGGAACGTCCAGTCAGGTGCATCCATCGCAATCTTATTGAGCGCATAATGAAGAGCTGTCTCAATTGCCTCAGACTCCTTGCCGCGGGCCATCATCTCCATCAGCTCATCGATATTCAGCTTATACTCCTGGGCGGTCTCTTCAATCAATCTTTCCGTCTTCCTTAACCGTTCCATAATCAATGCATCCATCTCCCTTTATCTATGAAATTATCTCCGAAGGCAAAAAAATAACCCGCTCTATGAGTAGAGCGGGTGAAAAGATAACAAGGAACAGCACATATATCGAATATGAGCCCTCAAATGCCATCATTTCCTTCCTCACTCCCCGGAGAAAATTGAAATTCAAAAAATAAGACAGGTCTCCTGACTTGTGCGTCACCCTCACCAAACCCTTCCCGTATCATCACCTCCAAAAGGAGACAACCCGATACAGTGGACTATGTTTAGTTCGTCAGCACTTACAGTTGCGGGGGCAGTATCGAACTCTCATCGATTTCCCTATTAAGCGTCTATACGCATCTTATTCCCTAGCTAATACTATATATTGATTTCATCGTTAAATAATCGACCATATATGGTGTTTCTATCATATCGAATATCGGTCCCTATTACAAGGAATTAATTTTTCCTACCCAAGAAAAAAGACACCCACTGTACACGAAAAAGTACAGGGAGCGTCCTTATTATCGGTTAATATTGTCTCATCTTAATAAAGCTTCTCAATTGCTTGGCAGCACTGACCATATGGCGGAGCGAGGCAACCGTTTCCTCCTCCCTCCTTGTCTTCAGCCCGCAATCAGGATTAACCCAGAATTGACTTAGTTCAAGCACCTCGAGGCTATCCTGCATAATTTCAAGCATTTCCTCTGTAGATGGAATACGCGGGCTATGAATATCATACACCCCTAATCCAATTCCCTTTTCATAGGGCGTATGCTGTAAAGATTGAATGAATTCACCATGGCTTCTTGATGTCTCAATGGAGATTACATCAACATCGAGCGCTTCAATCGGCTTCACAAAATCATGGAAATCACAGTAGCACATATGTGTATGGATTTGCGTTTCATCTTGGACACCTGATGTTGCAAGGCGGAAGGATGGGATTGCCCATGTCAGGTATTCCTGCCAATCCACCATTCGAAGGGGCAGTCCTTCTCTTAAAGCCGGTTCGTCCACCTGAATAATGGTAATTCCGGCTTGCTCAAGGCAGTCGATTTCCTTACGAAGGGCAAGGGCAAGCTGATTAGCAACATCCTTGCGCGGGATATCATCTCGGACAAAGGACCAGTTTAAGATAGTCACAGGACCAGTCAGCATTCCCTTCACCGGCTTCTCGGTCATCGCTTGCGCAGCAGCCGTCTCCTTCAAGGTCATCGGCTCAAGCCACTTCACGTCTCCATAAATGATAGGCGGCTTCACGCAGCGAGACCCATAAGAGACCACCCATGCCTTTTCACTCAAGGCAAAGCCATCAAGCTTCTCTCCGAAATATTCAACCATATCTGTCCGTTCAAACTCTCCGTGCACAAGCACATCAAGTTCCAAATCCTCTTGTATGCGAATCCACCGCTCGGTCTCACGTGCAATAAACGCTTCATAGGATTCATCGGAAATGATCTTATTTCGCCAAGCCTTACGCGTTTCCTTCACTTCCTTTGACTGCGGGAAGCTGCCAATGGTTGTCGTCGGGAAAATCGGCAGGTTAAGCTTCTGCGCTTGAATATCTCGGCGAACAGGATAGGGTGAAGATCGTTTAAAGTCCTCTGATTCAAGAGTCACCCCTGTGACAGCCGGCTGCACCGCTCTCCTATTTCCGCCAAGAACTATCCCTGGCTTCTCAAAGTACGTAACAAGCTGATCAATTTCCTTGATTTTCTCATCAGCAAATGCGAGCAGCCCTTTAATATTCCCGTCCATTTTCTGCTCCGTCGAAGCGGATACCGGTACATGCTGCAAACTGCAGGAAGGCTGGACCCATACTTCCGCAGCTTTGAATACTCCAAGGATGGACTGGATCAATTCGGCCTTCTCCACCAAATCAGCCTTCCATATATTGCGCCCATCCACAATACCGATGGCAAGCACCTTTTCAGCGGGGAACCCAAATTGCTTCATGGAGGTCATATTTTGCAGATAGCCGGAAACAAAATCAAGACCAATTCCATCTACAGGGAGATGAATCAACTCCTCATAGACTGATAAACCTTCAAAGTATGTTTGCAGCATAATGTTTCCCGCTGTTTTTTCAGCAGCCAGCTTCTCATAAATCGATTTCACGAAGGCTACTTCCTCTTCATCCAATGTCAGCACCAAGGCTGGCTCCTCAAGCTGCACCCATTCAGCACCCTCCTTAATCAGCTCTGCAATCACCTGGCTGTACAGCGGAATAAGCTGTTCTGCCAATGCCTCCCAATCATCATAGCCCTTTGCAAGTTTGATGAAGGTATACGGCCCAATCATCGTCGGTTTCGTCACAACGCCAAGCTCATCTCTCGCCTCCTTGAACCAATCAAGTAGACGATTGTTCGTTATGTAAAGTTCCTGGCCATCATATTCAGGAACAATATAGTGATAATTTGTGTTGAACCATTTCGTCATTTCACAAGCAACGGCCCCTTTTTCTCCCCTTGCCATGGCATAATAAAGGGAGAGATTCGATAATCTGCTTACATCAGAATAACGGGCTGGAATCATCCCAAACATAAACGCCGTATCGAGCATCCGGTCATACAGCGTGAAATCTCCAACAGTCATGACATCGATTCCAAGCTCCATCTGCCTCTTCAGCCTGGATAAGCGTATTTGCTTCAGCTGATCAAGAAACGTTTCCTCTGATACCTCTCCCCTCCAAAAAGCCTCTAAGCATCTCTTCCATTCCCGATCCTCACCAATATACGGATAACCGATGACTGTGCGTGTCCATTTCATCCTACGAGCTCCTCCCCTTGTATCGTTTTTCAGAAAACATCAAAAGCCCTCTCCCTCCTGGAAGATGGCTGTTAATTGTTCGCAGCATAAAGAAAGGCAAGCATGCCCTAATCCCTATGATTCGTACAGTGTCCGAAACAATCCGGCACGCTTCACCTCCTATTTCCACGTAGGTATTGGTGTGTACTGGAATTGGCAGGTCTCCTGGCTCATCATCAACGCACTTTAATCGCACCTTCCCGCTCAAGTGGCAGTGGTTTTTTGCGATATACTCCGATTTACAGTTGCGGGACAGCGACGGACTTTCACCGTACTTCCCTTTTAAGCCAAACTATTCGTTTGGCACCAATTCTTACACGCTATTCGATTGTGAAATAACAATATAAAGAGACTATACCATAAAAAGGAATTGATTGTTATCTATTTTTTGAATAATCAAAAATAAAGCGTGATACCAAACAGAAGGATTATTGCTCCTATGAAAGGATTCATTTATTATGACACCATATTTATTTTCAGAAAAAGTGCTTATACTAATGTACAAAGCACCTTCACCTGAGCTTAGAGGAGCGTAATCGATTGAATCAACCAATACCGAATCAACATATAAAGCCAGCCCTCATTATGGCCGCTCTGCTTTTATCGGCCTTTACAGGGTTATTGAACGAAACAGCCTTAAATATGGCTTACACAGAAATCATGGCTGATTTCCAAATCTCAACAGCCACCGCACAGTGGCTCACAACAGGATTCTTGCTCGTTATGGGGATTCTTGTCCCTCTATCAGCCTATTTAAATCAAACATATACGACAAGGCAGCTATACATAACCGCCCTCTCCTTGCTTTCACTCGGGACGTTTGTTGCCGCTCTGGCACCAGCCTTCAGTCTGCTTTTGCTTGCTCGTATCATTCAAGCAAGCGGACTCGGAATCTTAATGCCGCTCATGATTAATATTCTCCTATTGATTTTCCCCCCTAAAAGACGTGGGACTGTCATGGGCATTATGAGCCTGGTCATCCTTTGTGGTCCAGCATTCGGGCCGAGCTTTTCCGGGTTTATTACTGAATATTTCACCTGGCATTATATTTTCTGGACAACCTTGCCGATCTTTCTCCTCCTGCTCGCATTCGGCTGGAAGGTCGTGCAAAACGTCACAGTACCAAGGAAACTGAAATTTGATATCCCGTCCTTCCTGCTTTCAAGCCTAGGATTCGGCGGGATCGTCTTCGGCTTCAGCATAGCCGGCGAGGGCAGCGGAGAATTTGTCAGTACAGAGGTCATCCTGCCTATCTTGATTGGTTTCACTGCCCTTATCATCTTCTCCAAACGTCAATTCAAGATTGAGCAGCCTCTCTTGAACCTGCGCGTATTGAAATATCCTATGTATGTATTCGGCCTTTTCGCAGTCTTCGTCGGCCATATGATTATCATGTCTCAGGCCATCCTGCTGCCGATGTTTCTCAAAACAGGACTAGCAATAACGGGATTGATTGCCGGGCTCATCTTACTTCCAGCTGAAGCTTGTAATGGTATCATGTCTGTCGTCATCGGCCGTCTCATGGATAAATATGGACCAAAATGGCTCGTTATTCCGGGATTTGCGCTGCTCATTGTGACAACATTTTTATTTTCAGGTATTTCCCGTGATATCTCGATTGCCGCTTTCATCCTGCTCCATATTGGCTTAATCATCGGTGTCACCATGATCAGCAGTCCATCGCAGACGAACGGCCTAAATCAGCTGCCGCGCAAATATTATCCCGATGGAACCGCCATCGTAAATACCCTCATGCAAATAGCCGGCGCACTCGGCACCGCCGTTTCTGTCAGCCTGCTCACAAAAGGCCAGCACAACTACATGATAAGCGGTGAAGCCGCGGGTGAGAACATCGTCGCCGAAGCCTTGATTGCCGGTGTGCAATATGCCTTCAGTTTCCTTGTCGTCATCACCATTATAGGCTTCGTTGCCTCCCTCTTCATTAAAAGAGTGAACGTTTAGGCCAGGCGGATTGCCTGGCTTTTTGTTTGCTTTCTGACAGATTTCCAGCTGAAAGGAGATGATTTCCTGCAAAAACACCCCGAACTTGTCCATTTTGACTCTTTCTGCTGTAATTGGCCTTCTTTTTCTTTCGCGCGTTTTAAGGGCGAAATCATTTCATTAATGGGCGAAATCTAAGCTTTATGAGCGATAATCCGATAGTATGGGCGAAAATTATTCGGTATGGGCGATAATCATGCGGGATGAGCGATAAACCGAGTGCATAGGCGAAACCATACGCCCTTCGAACTACCCACGAACCAAAACAGCGTCATCAGGGCTGCCTCCTGACAAATCCCCCCTAGCAAAAAGCTCCCTGCTTAAGCAAGCAGAGAGCCTTCCTCATTCTTCAATGAAATCAAACCCGGCGATGACTGATGGTTTCAACCCCAAGTCTGTGCAGCCATTCTTCGATTTTGTACGCACTTGACCCCGCATGTTGTCCATCAATTGCGATACCCTTTAGCACGGTCGCCTCTGGACAGAGCTTCACAATATCCTGTTCACTATGGCCTAAGCCGCTGCCGCCATGAGTACAAAATGGAATGATCCGCTTACCGGAAAAGTCTGTTTCTTCAAGGAATGTGAACATGGCCATCGGCATGGTTCCCATCCAGATAGGGTACCCGATGAACACCACATTATATTGATCCATATTCTCAGGAACAGATGCTAAAAGCGGACGCGCATGGCGGTCATATTCTCTAGTCGCTTCCTCCACACACTCCTCGTAATCATAAGAATAAGAAAAGGCCGGCCGCAGATGAAAGGTATCCGCCCCTGTCTCCTTCGCAATAGTATGAGCAACGGTTTCCGTATTCCCGCTTCGAGTGAAATAAACAATCAATGCTTTCATCATATGTCCATCTCCATTCTCAAATATGTGGTTACGAATTACTGTTCATCAGGCAAAGCCTCATTCAAGCAGCGAATCGCATTCAATGTCCGCGGATAACCGAGATAAGGAAGCAGCTGCACAATGACATCAAATAGCATTTCTTTATCATTGCCGACATTGGCATTTCCTTGAATATGTCCCTTCACCTGCGGCTCACATCCGCCGAGTGAAAGGATCATCGAGAAAGTAAGCAATTCCCTCATTGGCAAATCCAAGCCTTGGCGGGTGTAATAATCTCCAAAGCAATTATCCGATAAAAAGCGCTGAATAGGCAGCTGATTATCCGGGCAATTCCGGTACATCGTTTCAATCGCTTCATCCCCGAAGATTTCCTTCTGCAAGGCAAACCCTTTCTCATAGCGCGTCTCCCTCGTGACCTTTGCCTGCCGCTTCAATGGCAGTTCAATGCCGCGCTTGATTAAGATTTCATTCGTAGAGTCGATGAAATCCACTACTTTAGCAAATCCGCAATAAGGTACCGACTGATAGACAAGCTCCTTTACCTCAATCGGCTTTACGCCGACATTCAAGGCTGCCTCCAGCATGGTCTTGTATTCACTTAAGGTTTGCTGAGCAATCAAGGAAGCAAGGATAACCAGCATTCTTGTCTTTTCATCCAGCTTCCCATGCTCCATCACCTCATCAAAGGCAAAGTTCTCAAAGATCTCTAGCAGCTCAGGGTCGGTGACCTTCCAGGTTGATTGACGTTCCGGAAAGAGCTTTTCATGATTCTTATGCGCAGTTTCACTTATACTCATTGCTTCAGCCTCCAATGACAATCCATGTTTTCATTTCTTCCTGTATAGCAGCATCGATGTCCCAGCTTGTTCAGGACTCCAATACATGCTCAAAATTGAACAAAACTTTATGTCCATAAGTTCATAACTTAACATTTAATCCAACTCAACGAGATTATACTATTATGTAAATAATAAATTTTCCCGAATGTTTCCCTTCAAATTCTTATACTTACCCTTTATCTATGCTTCAAAAACTGCCTCTCTCCACTTTTTTCTTTCCTATAAAAGCATCTATCATTTTACTGTACGGCGAATTCACCCATATGCTATACTTTTGCCAAAATAATAATTAAAGGGAGGTGGCCGCGTTGGGAACGTGTTTGTAATACCTCATGATTCATTCGGCCTTACCGGCCATCAAACCTTAGTTACAGCAAGGTTTTACGTACTTTGGCACCATACTGCCAAATATTTTCAAACTATTAAATAGATTCAGAATATAAACCTGGAGGTGAATCCCTCATTTGAGGGAAGTAATTGGATATAATTACGTTCACAAATTTGATACTTTTGATCATCTTACTCATTATGACCGCTTTTTTTGTCGGGGCTGAATTTGCCGTCGTCAAACTCCGCATGTCTAGGATCGACCAATTAATCGCTGAAGGAAATAAAAAAGCCCTTACAGCCAAGAAAGTGGCCAGCGACCTCGATTATTACCTGTCTGCCTGTCAGCTCGGCATCACCGTTACCGCCCTTGGGCTTGGTGCGCTTGGGAAGCCGGCTGTTGAAAGAATATTGTACCCATTATTTGATGTCTTAAATGTTTCAGAGGCTCTATCCTCTGCCCTCTCCTATGCAATTGCCTTTATACTCGTCACCTTCCTCCATGTTGTCATTGGGGAAATGGCGCCGAAGACATTGGCCATTCAATATGCTGAACGAATGAGCCTTCTTCTTTCCCCGCCTCTTTACTGGTTTGGGAAAATCATGAGCCCCTTCATATGGGCATTGAACGGAACATCTCGTCTTTTCCTGCGATTATTTGGGGTAAAGCCTGCCGGACATGATGAAGCCTATTCAGAGGAAGAGCTGAAGATAATCATGGCCCAGAGCTTCCAGGGCGGGGAAATTGATAAGACAGAACTCTCCTATATGGAGAATATCTTCTCCTTTGATGAACGTGTCGCAAAGGATATTATGGTTCCGCGTACAGAGATGGTTACACTTGATAAAGGCATGGACTATCCCACAATCATTTCTATTTTGGATGAGAATAATTACACCCGCTATCCTGTTGTTGAGGACGGGGATAAAGATAAAGTTGTTGGAATCCTGAACGTCAAGAAGATGCTCACTCAGATTGTTGCGAAACGGGATTCTAAGCCGGAGGATTTCGTCCGGGAATTACCATTCGTACTTGAGACAACACGGATTCAGGATGCTCTTTTGACGATGCAAAGGGAACAGGTTCATATGGTCCTTGTCATTGATGAATATGGCGGTACTTCAGGAATCCTTTCATTGGAGGATGTGCTCGAGGAAATCGTTGGAGAGATTCGGGATGAATTTGACGAAGAAGAGACAGCAGATATACAGGCCATTGGAGAGCATCGCTATCTCATGAACGGCCGCGTCCTATTAGACGAGATTGAAGATCGATTTGGACTGACATTTGAAGAAAGTGATGATGTGGATACAATCGCTGGCTGGATTCATCTTCAAAGCATCGAAGAAGTCCATGAAGGTGATGAAGTGAAACATGGGGAATACGTGTGGTCGGTTGAAAAAATGGACAACCACTCTATCAAACAAGTAACCCTGCGGAAGCTTTAATAGAATACGATCTTAATTCATTTGGAGGTGAATCCTTCTTAAACAGAAGGAACTAATTGGACGGATTAATTGCTTTAAACTTATTTTTGGTCGTTGTATTTATTGGATTGACGGCTTTCTTCGTCGGAGCAGAATTTGCTATTTTGAAGGTGCGGATGTCGAGAATTGACCAGCTGATTGCCGAGGGAAATAAAAAGGCGGTCTTGGCAAAGAAGGTGACCGGAAACCTAGATTACTATTTATCTGCCTGCCAGCTTGGGATTACGATTACAGCATTGGTACTCGGAGCATTAGGAGAACCGACCGTTGAGAAATTGCTCCACCCGGTCTTCGAGAGATTTGAGGTTGCAGATGCATTAGCAACTGTGCTTTCCTATGCGATTGCCCTGGCGATTGTCACATTCTTGCATGTTGTCTTTGGCGAATTGGCACCGAAGACACTCGCCATTCAATATTCTGAACGAGTCACCTTAATGCTCGTTGCTCCGCTTTATTGGTTTGGAAAAATCACCAATCCGATTATTCGGTTCTTAAACGGCTCATCACGTGTATTCCTCAGATGGTTTGGCGTGAAGCCTGCTGGTCATGAGACGGTCTATTCAGAGGAAGAGCTTCAGCTGATTGTCACCCAAAGCTATAAGGGCGGTGAGATCAACGAAACCGAGCTCTCGTACCTTCAAAATATCTTCTCATTCGAGGACCGTGTATTAAAGGATATCATGATACCAAAATCGGAAATGGTCTACCTGACGAAACAGATGACTGTGGATGATATCATCACTGTCCTTAATCAACAGGAATATACCCGGTACCCAGTGATGGAGGCTGCAGGTTCAGACCATATCATTGGCTTCATTAATACGAAGGAAATGCTCACCAATATCGCAGCCGGACGCAATCAAGCTGTCACACATTTCATTCATGAGATTCCGTCATTTCCAGAAACTGCATCAATCAAGAGCGTGCTATTGGAGATGCAAAAGAACCGGATGCATATGATTATCGTGACTAACGAGACAGGACAGATTACCGGTCTCGTGACAATGGAGGATATATTAGAAAACATCGTTGGCGAGATTCGCGAAGAGTCTTCCAGCAGTGATTAATGAACAAACGGAAGGTTCGAAGTCTTTGTGGACTTCGAACCTTTTTATTATTTATCCTTCTTAACCGGTATCCAAATTTCACTATAATAATCATCCGAGGAAGGATCTCCATCGCACATATACACTTCCATCTCCGGCCCTCCTGCATGCTCATAGCCAGTAGACGGGAACCATTCAGAGAAAATGCGCTCCCATCCCTTTGGCATAGCACCCTTCACCGGAAAGATAGCCCAGACTGCCGCTGGAATCACCCGCTCCTCCCATCCCGCAGGAATAGGTGTATCCCGCTTCTCAGCAGCAATCATATAAGATAAATTCTCTTGCAGCTGATCGAAATCAAGGCAGATACCTAAAAGACCAAGCGGACCCGAATGCATCGCAAGCTCTGCGGCCAATCCATTCCTATTCGCCTCAATCCAAAAGGCTGCAATATCCTGATGGTTCTGACCTCCCTCTGCCGATGTCCGAATGCTCTTTCCTACGACCGTAAAGGCCGCTCTTTCCTCCATCCTGTACTCCATTTCCACATCACCCTTTATCTGAATTTGAAAGGAGAGTCTTGGATAAGCCTTTAAGAATCGGCTGTCTTTCCTGACTGCTGACGGCGTGATACCATGGATGCGCTGAAAGGCTTTTGTGAATGACTCTGGACTGTCATAGCCATACTTCATTGCCACATCAATGACCTTTGCCTTTGTATGAATAAGCTCCTGTGCAGCAACGGTGAGCCGCCGATTGCGGATATACTCACTGACTGTATAGCCTGTCAGCATGCTGAACAGCCGCTGGAAGTGGAATTTCGACATACAAGCAGCAGCCGCAATCTCCTCTATCCGCAGCTCATCTGTCAGATGATTCTCGATATAATGAATGCCATCAATCATTCGTTGCAGGCCCTCCATATGAGCTCCTCCTCTCATTGCTCAGTCTACCAACCTGGCAGCGGGTAATCCTGTTCATCTGTGCTCACTTCAGATAGATTCTATTTGTAAATATTCTTCACAGATGCTGACAATCCTTTTTGCCTATTGAAACATCCGCTTACAATCATCCTCTCAATCGTCGAAACTGCCGCATCAAAGCCTTTATTCCTGGATTTCATTTCAAGTCGAAAATGGCCGATATACCTAAATCCACAAATCTGATATGACCCAAAAATATATAAGAATAGTTTTATCAGGCTCCTTTCGGGGAATTGAGTATAAATCATAGTCTCTCTTATATAGAAAAACTTCTAAACTATTATCAGCAAGAATCCATACAAAGGGCTGAAGGATATGAGGAAAAAGGTCAAGTTTTTATTATATATCGATATAGTAATATTAGTACTTGTCCTTGGATACAAAGGGTATTTATATGCCTTTGAACCTGAGGCAAATACAGCTAATGTTACTAGCATTAAAGAGATAAGGAGAATGGAGGACACTGATTCATATACATTCGCTGTCCTCGGTAACATCAAGAATTCTATTGATATTTTTGATAAACGAATGGTCAATACCATCAACGAGGATTCGGATATTAACTTTGTTATCTCAACCGGTAATGCGGTTTTGGACGGTTCAGAGGATAAATACCGGATCTTGAATAAAAGCTTTGAGAAGATTCAAGTACCGACCATTACCGGATTCGGACAGACCGAAATGACAGACCGCGGGGCCCTCCGCTTTTACCGGCAATTCGGTCCCTTTTATTTCTCCTACCAGCTCGGTGAATCGTATTTTATTTTCCTGGATACAACCGGGCAAACATCAGAGGAACTGCAAAAGGAATGGCTTAAGACGGAACTGGAACAAGCCTCTGGCTGCCGCCATATATTCGTGTTTCTCAACAAAGCTCCGTATGTCATTCATGATTCATCAGATGATACGGACCAATACATACAAAGCGACAGCTTCCGGCATTTCTTAACGAGTATATTTGCCGAGTATAAGGTGGATGCCGTATTTGCCTCAGGGCCTTCCATCTATGACGAACGGGAAATAGACGGGGTGGGCTATTATGTCAGCGGCGGGGCTGGCGGGCCGCTCCTCTCCAAGGAGAAGAATAGCTTCTATCATTATATGAAAATCACCGTCAGCGGCGAGGAAGTTCAATACGGCATTGTTAAGCAAGGGGGCCAGAGCTCCCCAATCCTGAACACCATGGAGAATGTTTGGATCTTCATCCATTCACTTTTCTACACAAATCGGACAAACTTCACCATCATGGTCAGTATACTCGTACTTTTAGCCATCGTCCTTTACATCCAAGCAACGAAAGAGGTGAATTATTACCGGGATTTCACGCATCCCAATCAGCAGGGACCAAGGAACAAAAAGCTCACGATTGCCATGTTTACCAATACCTATTTGCCTTTCATCGGCGGCGTACCGAATTCCATCCACCGTCTGGCGAAGGGATTGAGAGAGCAAGGCCATGAGGTGTATATTTTTGCGCCAAAATACCCTGGACTAAATCAGCAGGAGGATGACCCATATACGATTCGCTGCGAGCTCATGTGGTACCGTAAAACAAAGGTGTTCAACTTCCCGATTGTCAATATCTATTCGACCAAGATCGAGGAAGCATTCGCGGCGCATCCATTTGATATCGTTCATGTGCATCACCCGTTCTGGATGGGGAAAAAGGGCATGCAATTGGCGAGGAAATATCAAATACCAGTTGTTTTCACTTATCATACACGGTTTGATAGCTACTACCGCTTCCTGCCGGTCCTAAAACTATATTTCAAAAATGTACTTTCGCATAAAATGGTGAAGCATTTCGCGCAAAACTGCAATGCCATCGTGGCGCCGACCACGACAGCAAAAGAATATTTGTCCAATATTGGTGTAAGCCGCCATATCGCCGTCTTGCCAACAGCCATTGATTTTGATGACTATCAGCACAGCACTGTTGACAGCGTGATGAGCCTGCGACAATCCTTCGTACAGGAAGGAGAGCTATTGCTCTGCTCCGTATCGAGGCTTGCCCAGGAGAAGAACATCTTCTTCCTAATTGATGCCATTCACTATATTAAACACCATACCGATGTACCTTTCAGCTGTATCATCGTTGGAGACGGCCCTGAAAAGGAGCATCTAAAGCAGCGAATTCAAGAGGATGGCCTAGAGGAAAACGTGGTGCTCATCGGCTCAGTGGCCCCTGAGGAAGTCAATCAGTACTATCAAGCCTCTGACCTCTTCCTCTTCAGCTCAAAATCAGAAACACAGGGGATGGTCATTCTGGAGGCTATGGCCGGTCATTGTCCAGTTGTCGCAGTCGCCTCAAGCGGCATTGATGATGTCGTGGTCAATGGGGAGAATGGCTACAAAACCATCGAGAGAATAGAGGAATGGGCAAAGAAAGTGATCTATCTAATGGAGCATCCAAAAGAGCGAGAGGAAATGTCCTCACGAGCCTATCATTTTGCCAAACGATATTCCATTCCCAATATGGCGAAGGAGGCCGTCTCTGCCTATCATGAGGCACAAAAGGATTATGAGATGAGGCATACTGCTGTCGTACAAGAAGAATCATCAAGGGACGTGATTTCAAATGATTGAGTTTAAGTGTTATGGAGATAAATTATTTCACTGGCTGGCCACCAACTATATTGACCTTGTATACCGAACAAGCCAGGTCCGCTATACAGGGAAGTCCATGATTACCTGCGAAGAAGAAAGGTTTGTTCTAGGATTTTGGCATGGGGACAGCTATTGCATCATTCCTGCGCTGAAAGGAACAAATATCTTTGTGATTACAACAAGCAATAGAAGAGGCGACTATATCGCCAATCTCTGTGAATATTTCGGATATACCCCGCTCCGAGTTCCCGATGAATCTGTTGGGGGAGGCTTTCTTTTTAAAATACGCAAAAAAATCAATGGAGCTGATGGAGGTCATCTCGCTTTGGCATTTGACGGCCCGCTTGGTCCCTATCATGTGCCAAAGGATTTTTCCTATATCCTTGCCCGTGTTTCCAAACGACGCATCGTCCCCGTCTCCATTGAGGTAAAGAGAAAAATCCGACTGACAAGGCGCTGGGATAAGTACATGGTTCCACTCCCATTCAATCAAATCAGCGTGCACTTTCACGAGCCGATTCCTGTATTGAGCAAGGAGCTTGATCCCATTAAGCAAAGGACAGTTGAAGTCATGGAGAGCCGTTCATAAAATTTCTTCATAAGAGGGCAGAACAATGGATAAGAATAAATGGGTTATGTACCTTGTTAATTCCGTCACTTTCATAGGCTTCCTGGCTATTGGCATCTTTATCGCTGTTTTATATCATCGGGGAATTTTTTCTTCTACAGTGAGCTTTCAGCACTACATTGATGGCTATGGTCCGTTTGCTCCGCTAGTTTTCATGCTCATTCAAATTGTTCAAGTTGTCTTTCCATTTTTGCCAGGCGGAATCAGCACGGTTGCCGGAGTCGTTATCTTCGGAGCTTGGAGGGGATTTCTGTACAATTATTTCAGTATCTGCCTTGGCTCCATTCTCGTCTTCATCCTTTCAAGGAAGTACGGCAGTGATTTTGTGAAAAATATCATTAAAGAGAAGAACTATAATAAGTACAGCCAATGGATCAATAAAGGCAGGCGTTTCGAGCGTTTCTTCGCAAGCGCCATCTTCTTTCCCGGCTTCCCGGATGATGTGCTCTGTTATATGGCTGGTTTGACGAAGATGAGGCTAGGGAGGTTCATCGCAATCATCCTTCTCGGGAAACCTCTTTCCATTGCGGTCTATAGCATGGGAATTGCTGCTATTATACAATTTCTACAAAGATTATTTTAAAAAAGGATGCAGCCATCATCTTGGCTGCATCCTTTTTATCATTATTGTACACCTTCCATTGGAAGGAGCTTTCGACTCTCCACGGCCAGAATTCCCAGCTCATGGTGATCACCCTCATACAGAGCATTTTGTACAAGTCGTATTTGGTCATTAATATCATAAATCTCAAGCTTGCAATGTGCACGATTCGATTGCAGGGCTTCATAAAGCTCTGTCCTCGAATAAACCATCCGTCCATTCACCTTCGTCAGAAGCTCCCCCGGACGAAGCCCCATCCGCTCAGCCGGTGATTCAGGCAATATTCCAAGAATCATCAGCCCATTTTTGGAAGAGGTAAAGAAGGAGGAACGATTCTCCTCCCTGCTCTTATAAACAGAGAAGATAATCGTATGTCCAATGATTGCAGCCGCCACCGCAGCGAGACTTACATAAGGAATCCAATAGCCAGCCGCACTTATGGCCAGAACAATCAGCCCAAGAACTGTCATGCTTCTTCCTAATGGCTGCACAATATTGGCGAGCAGCGTACTCTTTGCTTTAAAGGAAAAACCGATAAAGAACGGAACAACAAGCGGCGCCCACTCAGTCTCACCAAAGGAGAATACAGGCCAGAAATCACCTGGTACATCAAGTAAACCGTTCGGGATAAAAAGAAGCACTGGCACAAGCCAAATCCGTTTGGACTTCTGTGCCCCAACAAGCATCCCCCTTTTTCCCTTCTCATACAGAGGCGACGCATGCAGAGCCCCTCTCTTGCGAATCAGCCAGCCTTCTGCCAGCAGCAATAGGCCGACCAGAACAGCAATGGATGGGTAAATGGCTTGATCAAAGGCAAAATAGCCCTCATCCCAAATTCCATTAAACCCATATATGCCAAGCCCGAAAATAATCAAAAAGGACAAACCAACCGTATAAACCGGCGATAACAGACGGACAAATAAGAATATACTAAATATTACACTCAAAGAACCTGCCAGCAGCACAAACTCAAATGGTACATTCAATCCAAGCAATCCCGTCATGACAGACAACACAAATCCCGTTAACAGGCTTGGGACGATGTACTCCTTCATCTCAATCATGGGATCCTCTACCCGGATATGAAACAGCTTGCGCTCCTGCTTAACTCGCTTGGAGCCAAGCATATATGTAACTATCAACCCAATATACAGAACCGGATTCAGAAACAACAACCCAATTCCCTTAAGTAATTCAATCACCCAAGTTTCCCACAATTTGTATCACCAACCCTTACATACCTTATCTTCTATTCTATCAAATCACCCCCTCCTTTCCTATTCTTTCTTTTAGAACAGGCTCTCCTTTTGCTTCGACAGAAAGACAGCCGTGAGCAAGCTCGCAAAATCAAAACAGCGTAATTAGAGCTTGTTTTCGAAGAGAATCTATCTAAAAACGAAAGATTTCATTCCAAAAAGACCGTCAGCTTGTCTATTTTCAGCTTTCTAGGATAGATTGGCCTTCTGTTTTCCTGAGGTTTTTCATATTTTTGCCGTTTATGGGCGATTTCTTAAGCTTTATGGGCGAAACTAAACCGTTTAAGGGCGATATCCCATCGTTTATGGGCGAACGCAGATAGTTAAGGGCGAAATCTCGTGGGTATGGGCGAAACCTCGTGGGTATGGGCGCCCCCCTGCGTTAGGGCAATAATATGAGCGTATGGGCGCTAATCCCTGAGTTGAGCTCCTCCTCCCTACCTCCTTCCCAGCCCACACGAAAAGACAGCGCCCCCTATGCGCTGTCCTCCTCCTATTGCTGTTCAAGCCATCTCAACCCAGCCTGCAGCTGTAAATCATTTTTGTCTTCATTCATCAGCTGGATGATTTCCTCTTGCAGGCTGCTGACGGTTCCCTTATCGGCTATCCCGGTTGCACGCATTTGATGCATTCGCTGGAAGGCTTCAACTGCCTTCACGGTTTTCGCACTGTAATAGCCGTCCGTCCGCCCCGGTTCATATCCGGCGCCTTCAAGCATTTTTTGCAGGATTGTAACTTGTTTATTGTTCATGTCCTTCTCAAGAGGCTTTTCAATGGCCAATGGCTCTAAGCTGAAGTAATCCTTCTGACTGACCTCGATTGTAGGCTGGATGCCTTTTTTGTGAATCCATGTTCCGCTTGGCGTAAGCCATTTATAGAAGGTGAGCTTGATTGTACTTCCATCCCCTAAGTCAACAGGCTTTTGCACCGTGCCCTTTCCAAAGGTTTTCTCGCCAATCAGCGGGTATCCCTCTGATTCATTCATCGCTGCCGCAAAAATTTCTGCAGCAGAGGCGCTGCCCTCATCGATCAATACAGCAATCGGGTAAGACTTTCGCTTGTCTGTATAGGAGAAATATTGATTTTTCTTGCCATTTCGTTCTTCAATCTGGATATATGGCTTCTTTTCGGTAATGAACGGCTTCAGGATTTCCTCGACACTTGTCAGTAGACCTCCCGGATTTCCCCGTACATCAATGAGCAATCCATCCATTTGACTGTCTTCAAGTGAAGAGAGCTCTTTAACGAAGTCTGCAGCTGTATGCTCACTGAAGGAGGTAATCTGAAGATAGCCTATCGATTTACCATTCAGCTTCTTCATGGAGCGATGAACGGTCTCGAGCGGAATTTCCGCACGCTTGACCGAGAAGCGGATGGGATGACTATTGCCCTCACGCATGATTTCTACCTCTACTTCTGTCCCGACCTTGCCCCTGATTAAGGAAACAACATCATAAAGCTCAAGCCCTTCTGTTTTCTGCTCGTCCACACGAATGATCACATCTCCCGGCTTAATACCGGCCTTTTCTGCTGGAGAGTGCTTAAATGGCGAGACAATCACGAATTTGCCATCCAGAAAATGAATCTCAGCCCCGATTCCTTGAAAACTGGAATCCAATGTTTGCTGGAACTGAGAGGTTGTTTCTGCATCCATATAGACAGAATACGGGTCCTTCAACTCACCCAGCATGCCTTTGATTGCCCCTTCCGTCAGCTCCTTCTCGTCCACCTGCTCCACATAATTCTCGGCAATAATATCAAATGCTTGGTGAACCTTTTCAAATTGACTCCAATCCTTCATTTCTTGTTCCTTAGCACGGCTTCCTTCGCTCTCCTGCCTATATTCATATCTCCACCAGGAGCCGGCAGTGGTGCAAATCAACAGAACCACTGCAGTCACAAAGGGCCAGAACCATTTATTCTCCAATCGCTGCCGCCTGCCTTTCAGCCAAAAACAAAATAAGCATGACACATGTAAATGTGCCATGCTTATTCCTATGCGGTGCCTGTCCTGCTTATGCTGAATAAATCAGCGGTCAATAGCTGAGCTGCCGCCTGGGGCGATTGGACCTGGGTCAAAGGCTAATAGGGTTCCGCCTGCCGTTGCTGTCACCAATGTTAGAACAACAATAAAAATGCCTGCTAATTTTTTCAATGCTTCATCCTCCTAATTTGTTTTTTTTTTTATATTTGTGTAAATTCTCTGTGCTCAATAATTGAAGATAAAAGTAATTGGAATTAGAGGTGAATACATCCCGGGCTACATTCAGCATGCTGTCATCATTCATTGCCAGTCCGTAATAGAATAATTGATAGGATGTTAAGTATCCCCTCTTTTTCTTTAAGCCTTCAAGAATGTCAACGGCTTCATCGACTCGGCCTTGGACAATCAGCCGGTGGGCCCTTTCTGCCTCATCTGTTGGTTCCGTATGTATATCAATACCCCAAAAGGAATGCAGAAAATCAAGTGTGTTAACCGTATACTGGGTTCTATCCATAGCCCGATTGCCAGATAGCTGCAATAAGGCGTTACGGGATTGCTCGACCCAATATTTCGCTACCTCGAAATTCTCAAACATATAGGTTTGACCGAGTATATGAAAGAAATTAGCATACACAATCGGGAAATAGAACTGCAGCTCGCTGCGCTTAATGACCTCTAAGCATTTTGAGCGGCATTGCTCAATTTCATTCATGTATAAGTAGGTGGTTGCTTCCATTTCCATGAGTCGAATTTTGTAAGCTTCCCGCAAATATTCATTATCCATCAGCTCCACCATCGGGGCTACGACTGTAAGAACCTTGTGAAACGGCTCGAATAAACCTGTTTCCTGGATTCCGTATAAATGGACAATAAGCGAGAATATGAGCGACTCGCTATTTGTATTCTTGACCTTGAAGATTTCATCAATCAAGTCCGTGCCAGACAATTCTCCCTTTTGGTTCTTGAGGAGGATTTGATAAATGGTAATCCATGTCTGCATGTCCTTGCTTCCCCGTTCCCTCTCAATTTCCATGAGAGTCTCGAGCTCTTCTATATCACCTTGCATTAAATAATATTCCATGAGAATGTTTGATTTTATGGAGTCTAAGTAATTGAAGTAGTAATCCTGCAGGAAATATTTTTGTTTCTCGTAATCATTGCGGTAGAGCTCATTCAATGAGGATAAAATTGAGTTAGAATTGATTCGGGACGCATCAAAGAGGTTCATTTTTCCTAAAAGAAATTGGTTGAATTGACGATCGTCCTTGATCATATAATCTTTAAAAACCACACTCTCCAAACGACATCCCACCCAGTAATAATAGACTATTTGATACAAATTTTAACAGTTTATTGAACGCTTGTGTACACAATTCGACCATCAAATTTACCCATCGTTCGACAACATTCGTAGTTTATCTGAAAATTTATACCATAACTCATAAAAGAAAAGGCACAGTCCTCTGTCGAACTGCGCCTTGTGTGTATTACATTCCGCTTAAATAACTTAGTGGGTTCACGGCGTTCGAATGGGATGCGGTCCAGCCGCCTACATACAATTCAAAGTGTAAATGCTGGCCAAAGGAATTACCTGTATTCCCCATTAATCCAATCTGCTGTCCCTTTTGGACAGATTGTCCGGCGGAAACATTCATCGAACGCAAGTGAGCGTATACAGTGGTATAGACTTGTCCATCTATATAGTGGGAGATATAGATGACATTACCGTAAGAGCTTGAGAAGTTTGCACGAGAGACAACTCCAGCTGCTGATGCGACAACCGGTACTGTACCCGACTTCGCAATATCAATCCCATTGTGGTTTCGTCCCCACCGAGCGCCATAATGGGAAGATACATACCCGGCTGCTGGACGCATGAACTTGCCTGATGTCACAGCAGGTGCAGCAGATACCGCACCGCCAGAAGAACTTGATGAACTGCTGCTTGCTTTAGAGGCTGCAGCAGCCGCTGCCTGGCGTTTTTCCTCAGCTGCGATGGCTTTCTTCACAGCTGACTCTTGATTAGCCAAGAGCTCCTTCTCTTCCTCAAGAGAAAGCTTCTCTTCTTCAAGCTGAGCCTGCTCTGATTTCAGCGCAGCCATCAGCTGATTCTTTTCAACCTTCTTCCCGTCAAGCTTTTCCTTCATCTTAACGAGCTCTTTCTTCATGTCATTTAAGCTGGCAAGCTTCTTTTCTACCTCTGCCTTCTGCTCCTCTAGACGAGCTTTATCAGCTTCCTGCTCAGCAATGATTTCTTTATCTGCATTCATGATTGTCGTTACTGCACCAATTCTCTCTACAAACTCCCCAAAACTGTTTGCACCTAGGAGAACCTCTAGATAGCTTGAGCTCAGACCATTTTGCTGATAAGAACGCGCACGCTCCTTCAAAATCTCATTCCGATTTGCGATTCTTTCCTCTGTTTCTTTAATGTCTTCTTTCAGACTATCAATCTTATTTTCAGTGGATTTGATTTCTTGATCCTTTTGAGCAATCTTTTCTTCTGTCTCAGCGATTGATTTTTCTACCTTTTTCAACTCTGCTTCTAATGAGGCACGTTGACCTTCGATATCAGAGATTTGCTTATCCGTTTCGGAAATATTCGATTCAACCGAGGACTTCTTCTTCTCAATTGTATTCTTTTTCTCCTGCAGTGAACCAATGGATTCAGCTTGTACACTACCCCCGGCAGTCGTTCCTGCCATACACAGCGCAAACGCGGTGATTGCGACTATGGTTTTCTTCACGTGACTTTCCCCTTTCCCTTCCAACAATAGCGATTTCTTTTTTATGTATGTATGGCCCCTTTTTAGAAAAGGGGCCCCTTGTTTGTTAAGCTTTCAAGAATTTACGGATGGACATTAAGCTTCCCCATATACCGATCAAGGCTCCAAACAGGACGAGCAGACCTGATACTTGAAGAATGAATGGGTTATAGGACAGCATCTGCATGTAATCAATCGTCATGGACGGACTGAGGTGATCATACAAATACTTGTATCCAAATGCGATGAGGGCAATCGGGATAATCGATCCGAGTACGCCCAGCCATAACCCTTCAAGGAAGAACGGCCAGCGGATAAATCCGTTAGTCGCACCGACGAGACGCATAATCTCAATTTCGCGGCGTCTAGCGAAAATAGTTACTTTAATCGTATTCGAGATAAGGAACATCGCTGTGAATAACAAAGCAACAATCAGGACAATTCCTACGTTTCTTGAAACGCTGACGATATTAAACAGCTTCTCTACATAATTCTGTCCATATTCTACTGTTTCGACGGCATTCATTTTTTCAGCCTCTTGCGCAACGACCACGACATCCTGAGGTGTTTTTGTCTTAACGACATAAACATCATTTAATGGATTATCTTGTTCAAACAGCTCGAAGGCTTTCCCATCATCACCCATGCTGTTAATGATACTTGTCAATTCTTCTTCTTTAGGAGATAAAGTGACACTATCAACCTGGTTCAGGCTTTCTAAGCTGGATTTCAGTGCAGTTGACTGTTCTTCTGTTGCTGTACGGTCAATATGCACGCGAACTTCTACATCACTCTCTACATTGGTAGCAAAGTTATTCAAGTTCATCATCAGAACGACAAACACTCCGACCAATGATAGGGTTACAGTAACGGCACTGACGGATGCGAATGTCATCCAGCCGTTACGGCCTAGACTTTTAAAGCTTTCCTTCACATGGCGGAAGAAGGTTCTATAATTCATAACCGTATTCTCCCTTCTGTTCATCCCGCACGATCAAGCCGCCTTCAATGGCAATGACTCGATGCTGAAGCGTATTAACAATCTCTTTGTTGTGAGTCGCCATGATAACAGTTGTACCGAGGCTGTTGATTTCTTCGAATATCTTCATGATTTCCCAAGAAGTTTCCGGGTCCAGGTTCCCTGTCGGTTCATCTGCGATCACAAGCTTCGGTGAACGCACGATGGAACGGGCAATGGCAACCCTTTGCTGCTCTCCGCCGGATAGCTCGGTCGGTAGCATTCTTACTTTATGTTTAAGGCCGACGAGCTCAAGCACGTCCATGACCTTCGTCTTGATGACTTGTGGTCTTTCCTCTGTTACTTCAAGCGCAAAGGCAATATTCTCAAAAACGGTCAAATTATTCAAGAGCTTGAAGTCTTGGAAGATTACGCCGATATCCCTGCGCAAAAGCGGTACTTTTCGATCCTTGATATTGGCAATATTCCGTCCGTTAATCGTGATGGTCCCGCTTGTCGGCTTTTCTTCTCTATACATCATCTTAATAAATGTCGATTTACCTGCGCCGCTTGGTCCTACTACATAGACAAACTCTCCCGATTGTATCTTTACATTCAGGCCTTTTACTGCTGAAACGCCATTCGGGTATGTCTTTTGAACATTAATCATTTCTATCATGTCGTTTTCACCTTTTTTCCACCTTCATGTTGTACTTAAATCTATATGTGTTTATCGACGTTTGTCGTTTTTTGATAAATTTATCCGTCTTTTGTCATGTTATATTATAACATCACAAAATGTCAGAAATACCACTGTTATATTACATTTATATTTCATCTACATTAACCTTTTTTGTCAAAAGAAGGTTAATTCCACTTCTACATCTCCTATGCCTTTTTGACCGCTCCGATAATAGTCCATAAGCTCCTTTTATTCCGGTTAAAACAGTAACAAAAAACCGGTTAGACTAATATCATCTCCCCGGTTTCTTCTTGTCACTCTCTATCTATACAAGCATATTGCCTGTCATTCTACTTGAATCCTTTGACCAGACCCTATCTTAACAACTATTCTCTCAAATAGCAAAGAAAAGATTCACTCAGTCTTTCTTGAAGCCTTCACCAAGCACCTCAGCCGCTTCCATAACGACGACAAACGCATGCCTGTCAATCGACTGCACCACCTGACGCAGCTTCGTGAATTCTGATTGATCAATCACGCACATGAGGACAGGACGATCACTTTCTGTATAGCCGCCTTGAGCTGTCAGCCTTGTAACACCACGATCCACTTCCTCCAAGATGGCCTTTCTGACCTCTGCCTCACAGCTCGTAATGATCATAACAGTTTTTGATCGCTGTATGCCGACTTGAACAAGATCGATTGTTTTGCTTGTGACGAACAAGCCAATCAAGGCATATAAGCCCTGCTCGATATCAAATACAAGCGCAGCCGCAAGTACAATTAAGCCGTCAATCATGGCGACACACATCCCAAGTGAGATCCCCGTGTATTTATGAATAATTTGCGCCGCCAAATCCGTACCGCCAGTTGAAGCCTTTCCTAGGAAGACAATTCCAAGACCAAGCCCGACGCCAATCCCTCCGAAAAGAGCGCCAAGCAGCGGATCTGTTGTTGCCGGCGACCACCCGTTTGTTAAGAAAACGACAAACGGGAAGAAGATGGTTCCAACAGCCGTTTTAATGCCGAAGTGCGTTCCAAGAAGCAGCACACCAGCGATAAAGAGCGGAATATTGAATGACCATTGCACAAAGGCTGGTTCCCATCCGAACAAATTATACGTAATCGTACTAATCCCGCTCACGCCGCCGGATGCCACTTTCGTCGGCAAGAGGAAGATATTAAAGGAAATAGCGACAATCGCAGACCCGATAAGTACATATACATAATCCATTATGGCATTTAAAAGAGGATGCTTGATCCTGCTGTTTCTTTTCTTTTTCACAATTCTTCTTGCCCTCCATACGTCCAATTCTTCAAAGCATATCCATTTTATATGAAAACAGGAATGGAAACAATGAAAGCCTAGAAAGATACAAAAGTCAGACAATAAAAAAAGCCCAGGGAGTTACCCTGGACCTCTTAAACATCAAATAGCGACATCCCTCTTCCGGAAGACAAAAAACGTGATTGCAATAAAAATGACATAATAGACGGCAAGCAAGCCGAGCGAAAAGCCAAGCGCTGCTCCTTCATAGCCGTAACCAAGCAAGAAGAGATTGCGCAGGTCTATATGCGGGAACAGAATAAACTTCATCCAGCTATAACGGTCAACTAGATTCAAGATAAGGAAGTTTAATGTAGATGAAGCAAACAGGATAAATACGGATACACCTACTGCGATGGATGTCGTCTTGAAAAGCGTGCTCAGCATAAACGCAATAGTGGTGATCATCAAGAAACCTGGCAGCCAGTAAAGGAGCATATCCACTAAATAGCTGCCTACCTCAATCATATCTCCAGAAAAGGATGGGTCTGGAATCTTCGCCGTGAAGGACCCATTCCCAAAGAATAACAGACCGACCAAATATCCTGATATAAGCAAGGTAACCAATAATACACCTGCAAAGATAAGTGAAGTGATATATTTTGACAGAAGAATCTTCCAGCGCTTATACGGCCGTATCAGCAGCTGCTTGATGGTTCCATCCGAGAATTCCGATGCTACCATCCCGCTGCAGACAATGACCGAACACAGCGTGATGAAGGAGACAAGCCCCAATGCCCAATCAGCCATGAAATCCCAGACGGCATTCGTCATATTCGAATCACTGTCAGCAAGTACAGTTGCCGCGTAGGCCCTATCATCCTCAGATGCATTTGGATCGGCGAGCGTTTGTTTCGCTTCCTTCACATCCGCTTCAATCATTGAATTAAAGAAATTCGCGGCAAAGCCAGCACCGATAATCCCTACAACCATAATTCCGATGAAAATATAAGTCGATACTTTAGAGAATAGTTTCATCCATTCATTGCGTATAAGCTTGATCATACGCCCACCTCCTGCTTCGTAATCTCAAAGAAGCGGTCCTCCAAGGATTTTTTGACGACACTCATCTCATAAACATCGACATTCGCCTGTACGAAGGCACGGACAATTTCAGCTGACTGTTCCTTCGTTGTCCTAATCGTGATCATTTGTACGTCCTGCTTTAGGATGGCCGCGTCTGGATATGCCTCACGAACAACCTTGGCTGCAGCAAGAACATCCTTCACGGCAAAGACAATCTCCCTGAACTCCTCTTCCTCACCCTGCATCTGATTATTCTCGATATGTATAAGCTTACCCTTCTCAATGACAGCGAACCGGTCACACATAAGCTGCATTTCAGCAAGTAAATGGGAGGAAACAAGAACCCCAATCCCTTCATCAGCCAGCTCGCGCAAATACATGCGGAACTCTTTAATCCCTTGTGGGTCGAGACCATTGGTCGGCTCATCAAGAATCAAGAGCGCCGGCTTATGCAGAATAGCCTGTGCCACCCCAAGACGCTGGCGCATCCCGAGTGAGTATGTCTTAACCTTCTTCTCAATCGCATGGTCCAGCTTCACTAGCTCTGCTACCTCATCCAGTCTCTCGGGAGGAATCGGATTTGCCGCCATACGCGCATAATGAATCAAATTCTTCCGCCCGCTCATGTACTTATAAAACTCTGGATTCTCCACAATCGCTCCAAGATTGCTCATGGCTCCCTCAAAGTCCTGATCGAGATCATGACCGTTAATGAGAACCCTGCCATCCGTACGGTTGATCAAGCTTGCAATCATTCGGATGATTGTTGTTTTCCCCGCCCCATTCGGGCCTAATAATCCGAAAATCTCCCCGCGTTTCACTTCAAAGCTCACATCATCTACAATCGCCGTCTGCCTGATCCTTTTTGTTAGTGATTTCACTTCCAATACGTTTTCTGCCACTTGCTCACTTCCTTTTTCATAATCCTATATATCTACTATAGCGTAAAAATATGGTAATTTGTATGATTTTTGTTTATATTATTTTGATATATAAATATGGAAGGATATTCATCAATTCTTAAAGATTCGTTACAAATCTAGACAAATCCTTCAATTCCGGCATAAAAATGTTAGAATACATATGTTTAATTTTAGAAAAGGAGGCCTTAATAATTTCAAAAAATGATATTTTAAAAAATTAATAGAGGAGAAATCATGTTGACAGCAAAGAAATTCACAACCTTTATGATCATTGCCATGCTCCTCCTTTCAACCTTACCGGCAGTTTCATTCGCTTCGGACTCAGAGGTTATAGAGGAAGCAACTACAGCAGTACTGATTTCCAAAGACGGGGAAGCCATTAATTTATATGAGAGCACAGAAAGTGACAGCCCTGTGTTGACTCAGCTGGAGAATGGAGCAGATGTCACCCTTCTCGAGAAATTTGATGAGTATCTTCATGTCCAGACGATTTCAGCTGACGGAAGCGAAATCTGGGAAGGTTATGTGAAAGTAGAAGATCTATCAAGCGAGGAGGATACGGCGAATACTGAAGCAGCAAGTGATACGGAAACACCAGTAGAGGACGAGCAAGCTGAAGTAATCGTGGATGAAATGGAGGCAGCCGAGCAGGAACAAGCTACTCTGCCATATGAAACGGAGGCAGCTGAACAGGAGCAAGCTATTCTAACGGACGAACCAAAAGCCCCCATAAGCGAGCCAGCCGCAAAGCTGACAGGAGAAGCATTAAGCGGTATTGCCATTCAAGCCCCGACCAAAACCTATGCTTCGCCTTCAACAAGCTCACAGGTCGTTAAAAGCTACTCTGCTGGCACCACGCTGAAATTCTATGACTATTCTACCTCCTGGTACGAGGCAAAGGTAAAAGTCAATGACATATGGCAAATCGTCTATATTCAAAAGAGTGCTGTCGAAACCATTACGACAAATCCTGTACAGGTCGAGGCTGTCGCCAAACTAAACCCGACAGTTATGTATGAAAAGCCTTCAACTACTGCAAAGACAGTCAAATCATACAAGGAAGGCTATATTTTAAAGCTTTATACGTACACAAGCAGCTGGTACAAAGCAACAGTAAAGATCGATGGAGACTATCAAACAGCCTATCTTCCAAAGACATCGGTTGAGCTGCCAAACCCAGCAAGCAAAGCTGAGCAAGGCATCGCCCTCAAAAGCCCGACAAATGTCTATGCTTATGCGGGTACTAGCGCTAAAGCCTTGAAGACTTATTCAGCCGGCTCCATCTTAAAGGTATACAGCTATACAAACTCTTGGTACCGTGTCACCATATATATTGACGGTGAAAAACAAACCGGCTACATACTGAAAAGCCACATTGAACAAGTATCGGAAGAAAACACTGAGCAAACAGGCCTTGCCCAAACAAGTCCTACTAAAGTGTATAAAGCACCGACAACAACAGCCAGCTCTTGGAGAACCTATGCGAAAAATACCATCCTTAAATATCGCGTATTCAGTGAGAACTGGTATATTGTCAAAGTGAAAGCTGATGGCAGTTATCAAACAGGCTATATTAAACGAAGTGATATAAGCAAGAAGATAACAACCGGCTATGGATTGACCTTAGACCAAGCGGTGAACTATCAGATGAAGATGCGGCCAATGACGGATTCACCCTTGTATTCTTCCTTCCTGCAAGGCGGCAACCCAAAGGCCTGGGTAAGCGCCACTGCTGAACAGGTAAAGAAATATTTAGATCCATCCAGCTTTTCTCCCGGCAGCACCGAATACTATCAGTTTTTGATCTTATCCGCACCAGCCGGAACAAATGCCACTGAATTAAATGCCAATATTCTTAGTGGGAAAGGCGCTCTAACTGGAAAGGCCTCAAGCTTCATTCAAGCAGCATCTACCTACAATATTAATGAAGTATACCTAATCAGCCACGCTCTCCTGGAAACTGGAAATGGGACAAGTACCCTTGCCAAAGGAATCAGCTATAATGGGACTACTGTCTATAATATGTATGGAATAGGGGCCTATGATTCTGATCCAATCAATGGCGGAGCTAAATATGCCTATGAACAAGGATGGACAACAGTTGAGAAAGCCATAATTGGGGGAGCCGCTTTTGTCGCTAAATCTTATATCAATGCTGGACAGGATACTCTGTATAAAATGCGTTGGAATCCTAATCATATGGCCTTATACGGATATGCCTCTCATCAATATGCTACTGATATTGGATGGGCTGTAAAGCAGACGGCTCGAATGTCACAAATCTATAGCCGATTGACTCAATATACATTATTATATGATGTCCCTGCCTACAAAGAGTCATGATTCTAAAAGCCCTAGCAAAACAGCTAGGGTTTTTTAGTCTCCTCCCAACAGATCGCTACCATATAAATCCATTTATCTGTATCCATCATTAATCCATGCATAAACTTTTATGAATATTTAATAAGACACTGTTAACAATCTCCAGAAACCCTCTATTCTAAAGGTTTATTTAATCATTGGCTAGATTTTTTTCTTGCATATTCTATACTGCGTGATTCATACTAGTCGTATCATCATATCAGTCAGGTGGGTGAACATGATTAACGTTCGGAAATTATTTAAACGAAAGAAAAAGCGTCGAAACCAATACCTTAATATTAAACAATCAGGGGATACCCTATACATATCAGGACACTTAAATACCCAAACGGATACGGTTTCCGAGCTTTGGTTGAAATGCCGGGAAACAGAAGAATGGTTTTCCGCGGGGGAGATTAAACCTTCTGCTAAATTCCAATTTAAGATTTCTCTAGGAGAGTTGATTGCTAAACTTCCTAATGTCGAATCTTTTTATGATTGGTATTTAACCATTCTAGTACCGGCCAAATCCATTAGTGAGAAACGATTTGAAAAATTAAGCCAATCAGAATCAACTGAAATGGTTCAATGTAATGGAGAAGAAGCCTTTCAATATAAGATTAGGCTTGGCCGTTTTGAAACAACCGATATCCCAAGCCCCTTCTTGCCTTACCATTTTCAAGATCGGAAGGTCATTCCGTTTGTAACAGAGAAAGGTAATCTCTCTCTCAGTGTAGATAAAGAATTGAATCCGTCCGTTCGCCTACAGATTGACGGAATTAGACGTACCGGCAATGAATTGGAAGTGTACGGCAAAATCTTTACAAGACATTCAGTCATTCAGCACGGGGATTTGCTATTAAGTAACCGCGCAACTGATGAGGAATGTCAGACACCCGCTGCATTCGAATTAAATCAAGAGGAAACGCGACAAAAATACGGATTGAATCGCTATAGCTATCATGCTATTGTCCCGCTCGGAAAAGAAGGTCATCTCTTAGAGGAAGGCATTTATGATGTCTTTTTGAAGCTCCAACTGAATGATACACCAGAGCCCTACATGGTGAAATTGCATCGGCCGACCTTCCGAGCACGCTACTTTGCACAGGATATTTCCAAATATATTGGGGATAAGGGTATATCCGTCAATCCGTATTACACATTTAAAGCATCGAATCTTGCCCTAGAGATTCTCAGCTACTCTGCGGAAAACTTGAAATATCTTGAGCGTATGATGAAATGGGCATGGCTCCACCGTCTTGTAAACCGTTCAAAAAATGTATGGTTGGTCGGAGAGCGGCCATATAAAGCACAGGATACTGGATATCACTTCTTTAAATATGTACGTGAACAACACCCTGAACTTCCTGTTTACTACGTAATTGAACAGGAATCACCCGAATTAAAGAACGTAGAGCCACTCGGGAATGTGGTCTATTTCAAATCGAAAGAACATATCAAATTAAGCTTGATTGCTAAACGGATTATCTCCTCTCATCATGCTGACTATCTATATCCAATTCGGACACAGCGCTTTAAACGGAAGGTACATGCACTAAAGATCTTCCTGCAGCACGGTGTTATGGGAACCAAAAATATGATTGCTAACTATGGGAAGGATGCACCCGGCTTCTACACCGATATTTTTCTTGTAAGCTCAGATTTCGAGAAGGCAATGATTGTGAATGACTTCGGTTATAATCCTGACCAAGTCTATATCACTGGTTTATCCCGATTCGATGAATTATTAGCTGATAATGTCGAGAAGAAACGCCAATTGCTGATCATTCCAACATGGCGCGACTGGATTCTTACGGAGGAGCATTTCCTTGAAAGTGAATACTATCACCGATACAAGGATCTAATCCAAAGTGAAACATTGCGTAAGCTTAGTGAGACCTATAATTTTGAGGTTATTTTCTGTCTGCACCCTAATATGCAGCTTTATACAGACCATTTCCGTGATTCTCCTTATCAAGTCATTTCACAGGGAGAGGTTGATGTTCAGACATTAATCAAGGAGAGTGCCATGATGCTGACGGATTACTCTAGTGTGGGATTCGACTTCAGCTTCTTGCAAAAACCGATTGTTTACTATCAATTTGATCGCAGTCGTTTTATAGGAAAACGTCCATCTCATTTAGAATTAGATGAGGATCTGCCAGGCGACATTACCAATGATCTTGATGAACTTTTGGCATTGATTGAAGAGTATGCATCACATGACTTCGAAATGAAGGATGCTTACAAACAACGAGCCCGCAAGTTCTTAAAGTATGCGGACCGGTCATCCTCTGAGAGAATCTTTAAACTTGCGAGTGACAAATCACTTAAACCAAAGTTATCGTATCGATTACAGAAACAGCCGATAGCGAAAGGTATTGGGAAGAAATTCAGAAAGAGCAAATACTATTTCCCGACTATGAAAGCTGCTTACAAATTGATGCGAACCTTCCTGCCTGTCGATAAGAATTTAATTGTTTTCGAGAGCGGTGTAGGCAAGCAATATGCGGATAGTCCACGGAAAATATACGAAAAGATTCTAGAGGAAAAGCTTCCATACAAGAAAGTATGGATCGTAAACAAAGGCGTTCATTTTAGAGATCCGGATACACTTAAGGTGAAACGTTTAAGCCCTTCTTACTACTATTACTTAGCTAAAGCGGGGTATTGGGTAAACAACCAAAACTTCCCGTCCTATATTAATAAGAGAAAAGAAACAACGTATTTACAAACCTGGCATGGAACACCGCTCAAGAAAATGCTCTTTGATATTGAGCAGGTTCAGGGCCGCCAAGAAGGATATGTTGAACGTGTCAGCGGCGCAATTAAGAACTGGGACTATCTTATCTCCCCAAGTGCCTATGCAACCAAGGCCTTTAGAAGCGCCTTCCATTACGAGGGGGATGTCCTTGAAGTAGGCTACCCGCGCAACGACTTATTCTATCAAGATGGGTTAACCGAGATAGCAGGAAGAGTGAGAGAAAAACTGCAACTACCGACAGACAAAAAGGTCATTCTTTATGCTCCTACCTTCAGGGACAACCAAACAAACGGCGCCAATAAGTTTACATTTGAGATTCCGTTTGATTTGGAAGCGATGAAGGAAAAGCTAGGAGATGAATACATCTTATTGCTTAGACTTCATGTCGTAATCAGCAATAAATTTAAGGTACCTGAAGAGTTAAGCGATTTTGTTTATAATGTTTCCAGCTACTCTGATATCCAAGAGTTATTGACCATTTCAGATGTCCTTGTCACGGACTATTCCTCTGTTATGTTTGATTATGCAAACCTTAAACGGCCAATTCTTTTCTATGTATATGACTTTGAAGAATACCGTGATAATACCCGCGGCTTCTACATGGACTTCGAACAAGAAGCTCCAGGGCCATTGCTTCAGACAAGTGATGAGCTGATAAATGCATTGCATGACATTGATCAAGTTCAGCATGACTATGAAGGAAAATACCAACAGTTCTATGATCGCTATTGCTATCTAGAGGATGGACATGCTACAGATCGTGTTGTGGAAAAGGTTTTCCCTAAAAAACAATCATAATCGAGTAGAGGGGAAATTCACTTGAATTTCCGCCCCTCTCCCACCACCGTACGTACGGACCCGTATACGGCGGTTCAATAGCTTGAGTGAATGAGCTGGTATTTCACAGATATGTCTTCATATCCGTGACGTGCCAGCTCTTTATCTGTTAAGGACCGATGAAGGACGTAACTCTTGGAGATACACCAATAACTCTTCCGAGTGTTCGACCATTCATAAGCCTTTTGCTTTTCGATACCCAATTGAATCAGATTTTTCCTTCTTGTTCGTGGATATTTCCATTGTTTCCAGATATATTGTCTGATTCTTCGCTTCAACCATCCATTCAATTCATTCATAAACCCTTTCATTTCGCTAATACCATAGTAGTTTAGCCAACCAGTCATAAGCTGACGGATTTCCTTTAGAATGATTTCAAGGCTTCTTCCCCGGTTACGCTTTGTGATTTTCTTCAGCTTTGCTTTTACCGATACTTTCACCTTATTATGAGGACGAATTTTGACCCCCGTTTTTGTCGTAAGCAGACAGAATCCCAGAAACTTTCGTTTCAACGGACTGCCTACGGCACTTTTTTCACGATTAACGGTGAGCTTTAATGTCCCTTCAAGATAGTCAATGGCCTTGTTCATCACTCGTTGCGCTGCACGTCGGCTCTTCACGTAGATGTTACAGTCATCCGCGTAACGCACAAACTTGTGTCCGCGCTTCTCTAAAAGCTGGTCAAATTCATTAAGATAGATATTACTGAGTAATGGGGATAGGTTTCCACCTTGCGGTGTTCCTTTCTCCGATCGCTCAACCAGCCCATTTGTCATGATGCCACTCTGAAGGTATAAACGAATCAGTCGTAGGACACGCTTATCCGTTACCTTTCTCTCGATAAAGTACATAAGTTTGTCATGATTCACCGTATCAAAATAAGCTTTCATATCAATGTCTACTACGTATCTATACCCTTCTTTGTAGTACGTCTGTGCTCTTCTAATGGCATCATGAGCACTACGTTTTGGACGAAACCCAAAGCTATTATCCGAAAAGGTCGGTTCAAATAATGGTTGTAAGACTTGATTGATAGCTTGTTGAAGCATTCGGTCGATGACGGTTGGAATACCTAGTTTACGCTTTCCTCCATTAGATTTCGGGATTTCTACCCGTAAGACGGGAGAAGGTTTATATGTTCCATCTCGGAGTTGCGCTAGTAATTCCTCCCGATGTTCCTTCAAGTACGGAAGTAACTGTTCGCATGTCATGCCATCGACTCCAGCCACTCCTTTATTTCTGACAACTTGAAGGTAAGCAAGATTGAGATTATCCCTTGATAGGATTCTCTCAAACAGATTTACACCATTTTGATTGTTCTGTTCACCATGAAAAGTGCTACGCACTTCGTCATACCCTTCATGTTCCACATTATCTCTCTGACGATAGCCAGATTGTCCTGTTTTCTGCGATTGTCGCACTTTCCACACCTCCTAAAATGCTCAAAATTACTATTGTTCCGTCCTTCGTATCCTTGTCAGAT